>JBARUR010000247.1:0-2162 GCA_049645845.1 Desulforhopalus sp.
TAAGTAAGTATTTTTTTGATTCAATAGAGATTATCCGACTAATCTCCGGATCGAAGCATTTCATGATAATTTGTAGTTTTTAAGTGGTTATTTCTTTTCAGCAGCAAAATAGTTCATTTCCAAGCAAGCATCTATTCTACAACATCTACCACAGTTGACCTTATCCACTAGCCTATAGCTAGCCTAAAGCAAAAATAGGTTAAAGCGCGAACGCCTTAACCTATTGATTTTACTGGAGCCAGCAAGCGGGATCGAACCGCTGGCCTGCGCTTTACGAGAGCGCCGCTCTACCAACTGAGCTATGCTGGCGTTGTATGACGAAAAACAGCAGAAAGGCTAAGCAAATGTTTAATACCCAGCTCATTCAGTTCGCCTATATATCAGGTAATCATTGAAAATTCAACTATTATGAAATATAAGAAATTCATAATTTATATAATGATATCACAATTGATATGTCGTAAAACATGATTTTTTCGATCTGCGTCATTCCGGCGAAAGCCGGAGTCCAGTGTTTTCAGGTAGATGTAGATTCCAGATCAAGCCCGGAATGACGCTACCGGGAATTTTTATGCTTTTATCACACAATTGGCTATACTTTCCGAGGTGTGATAATATTCGAAACGCTCTGGTGATTGTTACAAATATTTTACGAACTCACTCACCTTAAACAAAAGCAGCAATCTATTCCAGCAATATGAACATCGCTTTGTACCTCATGGTTCTTCTTTTGATCTGCTCCGGCTGTACAGGTGATGAGGAAAACACCGTTTCAATGCCGGGATGTGTCGACTGTCATACCATTCATAGCGACTCCAATCATCAACAGTCCTGCGTATCCTGTCACAAGGGAAATGACCAGGCAAAAGATCGGGAGAGTGCCCATGAAGGTTATATACCCTTCCCCGCTCATCCGGAGCATCTTGTCGAATCCTGTGGCTCCTGTCATGCTGAGATCACCGATAAGATAGGTGAATCCATGCATTTTACTCTCCGTAACAGCACCAATCTTTTCAGAAGAGCATTCGGTGCCGAAAACGAGTTGGATAGTTTTCTTGATACTCCGCAGAATAACGATCCTGAAAGTGTCTTGGAACTGGCTGACGACCTCTTGCGACGCAGATGCTTTCAATGTCATCCTTATAATTCCGGCGACAACTATCCTTCTGTAACCCATGGCACCGGCTGTGCCTCCTGCCATATGGTATTCACTGAAGGAAAAGTCGGAACTCACAGCTTTCAAAAACCCGGTGATGATCAATGCCTGTCATGTCATTACGGAAACTATGTCGGATTTGATTACTACGGACGTTTTGAGCATGACTTCAATTATGAATACAGGACTCCTTTTACGACAAAAAACAAATACTTTCGACCTTACGGTGTCGAATACCGCCAGCTACAACCGGATGTACATCAGGTACGTGGTATGGCTTGCATTGACTGCCATAAAGGCAAGGAACTGATGGAACAGGAAGGCAAGAAACCTTCCTGTAAAGCCTGTCACAGTCGTGAAGAACTAGAGCGTTTCTTGCCTGCAGATGTTGAAAAGAAAGAGGAGCTATTCGTTCTCCATGGTCGAAACGGAAAAGATCATTCCATCCCCCTGATGCAAAATCCTGCTCATGAAAACCAAACGGAGACAGTCAGTTGCCAGGCATGCCATGCACAATGGACTTATAACGATTACGGCAAACATTTCCTCAGGTCTGACACCGATGATTTTGATGAGTGGTTTTATCTGTCTGTCCAGGGCAACTCCGAAATAGAAACTATCATAGAAAATAACACCGACTTTGACAAAGATGAGCTCCCCCCCCTGATGACGGATAAATTAACAGGTGAACCTTCGCTTGGGCTATGGCACAAAGGATATACCATGCGTCGCTGGGAAACCCCGATACTCGGCCGCGACGAAAATGGTGCAATAACAACTATGCGGCCGCTACTCGACTATTTCCTTTCCTGGATTGACGAAGAAGAGACAGTCCGGTTTGACTCGGTACAATCGCAAGCGAAAAATTCCGGTCTTCGACCCTATGTTCCGCATACCACCGGACCGGCTGGGATGTTTTACAAAGAACGCATTCTACAGTTTCTGGCTCAGGAACGTGCCGCCTTAGAGAGTCCACCTGACGAAGTAATCAGTGAAGATAAAGACC
>JBARUR010000248.1:0-2355 GCA_049645845.1 Desulforhopalus sp.
ATTCGAAGTCTGCAGGAAATGAAACGGGAATATCTTCGTGCTGTCTGTCTTCCGCCCGAGCTGGTAAAAGCCAAGTCTCTGGCCGGTTCAAAATGTGAGCATGACTGGCGCAGTCAACGCAAAGAAAACGACTGGCCCGGATTTGCCAAAAATTTCAAAGAAGTAGTCAACCTGGCACGTGAAGAAGCACAGGCACGATGCGACTTTTCGCCCGGCCATTTTCCGACACCCTATGATGCAATGCTTGATCTGTACTGCACGGGTGACAGCAACAGCTTTATTGCAGATGTTTTCACTGCCCTTAAAAAAATCCTCCCCGGACTTGTTCAAGAGGTCGTTGAAAAACAAAAAGGAGAACCGGTTCCCGATCTACTTGGTCATTATCCCCTTGAGCAGCAGCAGTTTCTTAACCTGGAGCTGATGAGATGCCTGGAATTTAATTTTGACCAGGGCCGGCTGGATGTAAGCTCCCATCCATTCAGTACCGGTTGCCGGGGAGACCAGAGGATCACGACCAGATTCCGGCATTCGGATTTTTTCGACGCACTTCTGGCTACCGCCCATGAAACCGGCCACGCCGGATACGAGAGCGGATTGCCCATCGAGTGGCACGAGCTGCCCGCAGGGAGCGCCTGCAATATGTGCCTCCACGAGAGCCAGAGTCTGTTGTTTGAGAAGCAGATCTTTTTATCCCGCCAATTTTTATCCTTTTTCAGCAAGAGAATACATACATTTCTCCCCAGCACCGCATCGTTTGACGGATCCCAGCTTTGGGCTGCGGCAACCAGGGTGCAGCCAAGCTTTATCCGGGTCGAAGCCGATGAAGTTACTTATCCGCTGCATGTTATTCTCCGTTATGAAATTGAAAGCAGTCTGATCAATAATAGTATTGAAATCGAAGATATTCCGCAGCTTTGGGATGACAAAATGCAGAAGTATTTCGGACTTTCCACCGCCGGAAATTATAAGGACGGCTGCATGCAGGATATGCACTGGACCGATGGCTCATTCGGCTATTTTCCTTCATATACCATTGGTGCACTTAATTCGGCCCAGTTCTTTGCTGCCATTCGCCGGGCACATCCGGACTGGCAGGAGAGACTTGCCGGCGGTGATGTCAACTTTATCCGGAACTGGCTTGGAAAGGCGGTCTGGAGTAAAGGTTCGACTATGGATTCCCAGGAGATCATTCACCAGGCAACCGGTGAATCGACCAATCCGGTATATTTTCTCCGCCATATCCGGGAGAGATATCTCGACGAGGTATATTGACAACAGCCGCGGTATTGCCTGAAAAAGCCATGGGAACGAAACGAAGCAATGGCAGATATATTAAGCTTTCTCCCCGCTCCATGCGACTGCTTTCAGGAGCATGTATTGACAAGCTGTTGATTGACAACTATTTTTGAAAGTACGGGGATTTACTCGACCATATTCGACAATATTCGACGACATCGAAATGTTCCTTAAATAAACTTCTGTGGTGTGCATGCACAATCACAGAAGTCATCCGAATAATCGAACACCGGGGAAAAATATGAGACGTCTTGTCGCACTGCCGCTCTCCAAATCCTTCCAGATGGCCTACCAGTCTATCCGGGTTCGTTTTTTTCGCTCACTGGTCACAACCACAAGCCTGGTTCTTGCAGTAGCTTTTCTGACCTTTACCCAGACCGGAAATAATATTACCGAAGGCCTGGTCTCCTCCCAGGATCCTGCGTATATCCAGAAACTTACCCAGATCGGTTATGACATAACACCAGGCAGCGGCAGCATAGAAAGCTCCGCCAAACAGCGCTGGATCGTGTTCCTTTCACTGCTGGTTTGTGTTGTTGGAATTATAAATGCCCAGCTTATGTCGGTAACGGAACGATTTCGGGAAATAGGCACCCTCAAATGCCTGGGGGCACTTGACCGGTTTATCGTCAGGATATTCGTGATTGAAGCGACAATGCAGGGGTTGGCGGGAGGCATAGTCGGCGCTTTTTTTGGTGCGTTTGTCGCTTTTTCATCATCGATGGTCAGATTTGGTTTTTCTTCTGCATCATACGTTCCATGGTTCGACGTTGTGGCTACTGTCTTCTATGCTGTCTGTATCGGCACCGGTCTCAGCCTTCTCGGAGTCCTGTATCCGGCAATAATCGCCTCCCGAATGCAACCGGTTGAGGCAATGCGGGTCGAGCAATAATAACCCGATCAAAACGATCAAAATTTACTGAACCGTCCTTTAAAATATGACTGATAAAAAAAAGATAGTCAGGGTCACCGGAGTAACCAAGGATTTCGATCTCGGTAAAATCGTCGTTAATGTTCTAAAAGGCATCGATCTCGAAATTGAAGAGGGCAAATATATCT
>JBARUR010000249.1:0-2608 GCA_049645845.1 Desulforhopalus sp.
TTTATTCTGGATATTCTCACTGAAGAACGAATTTGCAAACTGATGGTGTGCAAAAATCGCGAAATATCTTCTCCTGCAAAATTAACTTCCAGTTATAATCACATCATAGCTCTGGGTGCAGGGATTGTTAAAAAGCTGCCGGATCACAAGTGATATCATGAGAAAGATAGCCTTCGGATACTCCACCCGCTGTAATATCAGGTGTGCCCATTGTGTGGCAACAGGTGATATTATCGATGATAAAAAAATGGAGCTGGCAAAAGCTAAAGAAATTATACGTGAAATGGCCGGGGCCGATGTCACCGGTATTAGTTTCACCGCAGGTGAGCCGTTTATTTATTTCAATGATATGCTTGAGCTGGTGAGTCTCTGTCATGAATTAGGCATTTATACGCGCATAGTAACCAACAGCTATTGGGCCAAAAATCAGGAAAAAGCTGAACAACAGGTTGATATGCTCAAGCAGTCCGGACTTTCTCAGCTGCGTTTGAGTTATAGCCGGTGGCATCAGCAACATGTTCCCCGGCAAAATGTGTTGAATGCAGCTCTTGCCTGTATTGAAAAAGGTCTGGAATATTTTGTTTCTTTTGTCACTGATTTCTCACAAGAAGATGATGATAACGAACTTTTTCTTCGAGACAACAGGCTGAAATTTTTCCCTGAACCGATCATCTACGCGGGTAGGGCTGATTCCCTGGGGCGAAAGAAGATTTTTACGGATTATCAGGAAAATCGCTGTGCCATGAATCCTTACCTCGCACCGGATCTCAATATGTATGCGTGTTGTGATGCAGGCAGTCACTTCAACACAACGGATTTCTTTCTTCTGGGTAATCTAGAAAATCATTCTGTAAATCAACTTTTCACCAAAAGCGAGAACCTCCCTCTCTACAACTGTATCCGATCTTTGGGCATTACCAATATTGCTTCTTTTGCCGGGATTAAAACACGTGATATTGTCACCTACCGCAAATGTGAACTCTGCAAAATCCTCTTTGATTCACCTGAAATGCTAAAAACTCTCGATGAAGCTGGCGAGACAGAATTACGAAAATGGACCAGGTGAAAATAGCTTCATCTTGTTCACATTCTCTTCGGCTGATTTATTGTTGCCTGACTGTATATAGAGTCATGTTTTACTTGAAAGATTTTGTTAGGTGTTGTATCCACTAAAAGGTGATGTAGCTGCATATCTCATAAACATTGAGTTATCTAGTGTCTGTCCAAAACAAGAGAAAAATATATGACACTTCAATTATGGCTGATGTACCTGGCATTAGTTGTTGTAGCGACTTCAACTCCAGGTCCGGCAGTTCTGTTTATTACAACAAACTCCACCTTGCATGGATGGAAAAAATCCGTTTTTGCGGCACTTGGTAATATTGCAGGTCTTTTTTGTTTAGGTGTCATTGCTGTAACGGGATTGGGATCAGTGCTCAAGGCTTCTGAAATTATTTTCAACCTCGTAAAATATGCCGGAGCTCTTTATCTGATCTTTTTGGGTCTGAAAATGATATTTCAAAAGAGTGCCGATTTAGGCAACATTGAAGACCAGTCAATGAAAAAATACATTTCATCCCGGAAGTTATTTTTCCAGGCTTTTCTGGTTGCCTTGAGCAATCCGAAAGCGATTATTTTCCTGACGGCATTGTTTCCGCAGTTTATCAACATCAACCAACCGTTAATTCCTCAATTTGGCCTGCTTATTACAGCCTTGATGTTTTTTTCATTTTTTTTTCTCATGCTTTACGCACTCCTGGCCCATAAAGCCGGTAATTGGTTGAAAAAACCAAACAGATTGAAAGTCTTCAGTCGAACCAGCGGTTCTGTATTTATCGGTTTTGGATTCATATTGGCAGCCTCGTCAAATTCTTAAAAGCAAAAGAATTTTACGACAGGATTTCTATTAATCAGCAAAGGAGGTGATGCTCAGGTCCATGCTTCTGTTGTAAAACGGCTATAAATTACCATTGTTAGGCAATTTCATTGATTCATTAAGAACTACTTATTAAGAACTACTCAAACTTATTAAGGAGAAAAAATGAAGAAACTCGGCCTATACTTCACGGTTCCAGCTCTCATGCTGGGAATTTACAGTCATGCTTCCGCAGTTGAAGTTCAATTTCATGGTGATCTGAACAATCGATTTCAATTCACCAACCACGCTGATTTCCTAACCGGTGACAGTACCAGTGATCGCCCTGAATTAAACGATGGGGATGTAGATGAAAATTTTGGAGAGATAAAATACCGGCTCTGGGCTGAGGCTAATTCTAACAATGATGATGTAAAAGGGGTTATCGCTACAGAGATAGGCGGCTTGCGCTTTGGTGAAAGTGGCAAAGCCGATTTTTCTGGGGATGATATCCAATTTGAAGTGCGTTGGGCCTTTGTTGATGTACAAATGCCATGGGTTGAACGGACTGCCCGTTTTAAACTTGGCCTGCAGCCTTTTACAGTGAATAAATACCAATGGCAGGAAACTTCAGCGGGGGTCTCTTTTAATTCGACTATCGGCAACGATATGGATTATATCCTGGCCTGGATGCGAGGTGCTGAATATGACAAAACCGCACAAGATAGCGATGATAACGATGATCGGACAGAT
>JBARUR010000250.1:0-19921 GCA_049645845.1 Desulforhopalus sp.
CCATCACCGGCGTACGGCCACTCATCAGGATGGCTATTTTAGTGAGGATGCAACCGGCTGAAGTCGGTATCATTATACCGATGAACCCTTTGTCGAGTTTCTGGAAAAAACGAGCAAGAATCAAACAGGCAATAAGAGCTCTGTTGTAGCTGAGTTCTCTATTGGTTGTGAAATCA
This sequence comes from Desulforhopalus sp., assembly GCA_049645845.1. Taxonomy (GTDB): domain Bacteria; phylum Desulfobacterota; class Desulfobulbia; order Desulfobulbales; family Desulfocapsaceae; genus Desulforhopalus_A. The sequence continues at coordinate 177 of JBARUR010000250.1, forward strand.
TGGATAGCCAGTTTTTTTCCGAACTGTTTGGCGATGTCGATAAATTGATAATGTAGCTGCACCGGCGCCTCCTGACGAACAGTAAGTTGATATCATTTTGGTGAAATTTTGTTTTTTCAGGTCAATTTTTAAGATCAAGTTCGGCTAAATCGGCTAAATCAGATATTGAAGCTGGAATGTCTTTTTTGACCTGAATTCCCAGCTCCTTTAATTGCTCCGCCTGGGCGATCAGATTGCCCCTGCCCTGGGTCAGCTTCAGCAGTGCATTGTCATAGGTACTGTGGCAGGTGGATAACTGTTTGCCGATCTTTTCCATTTCTTCTAAAAAACCACGGAATTTGTCATACATGATGCCTGCCCGTCTGGCGATTTCCAAAGAATTTTTGCTTTGATGCTCGAACTGCCAGATGTTTTCAACTGTTCGCAGGGTTGCAAGTAAGGTTGTGGGCGTTACAATAATAATGTTTTTGGCAAGTGCTTCACCAAAAAGATTTTCGTCCTGCTGAAAAACTGTGGAAAAGGCAGCCTCAATAGGCATAAACATCAGGACGAAATCGAGAGAATGTATCCCGTTCAGTTCGGGGTAATTTTTTTGACTCAGGATGGTAATATGATCACGAATCGCCTTAATAAGTCCGGCAAGATGTATGGCTCGCTGGCCTTCATCATCACTGTTCACAAACTTTTCCCAACTGATCAGTGAAACCTTGGAATCAATAATTATATCCCTGCCTTCAGGTAGATGAACGAGTACATCCGGTTTCAGCAGACGATTGCTGTTGTCCCTGAAGCCTCCCTGTGTTTCAAATTCGATTCCACGCCTTAATCCGGATCTTTCAAGTACCCGTTCAAGTACCAATTCTCCCCAGTTGCCTTGGATTTTCGTGTCGCTTTTCAAAGCTCTGGTAAGATTGATGGCCTCCTGATTAACCTGCTGGTTGAGGTCCCGCAATTGGATGATTTCGTTTTTCAGAGAAAATCTTTCGCGGCTGTCGTGACGATAGATTTCATTAATTTCCTGTTTAAGTGCAGTGAGATGACTGTTGAACGGCTGCAAAATCGCTTCGAGTTTATCTCGGTTAAGCTCACTGAATCTTGCACTTTTTTCATCGAATATCTGCTGGGCCAGACCGGTAAACTGTAATCGCAGTTCCTCACGGGCATCTTCTAACAGCTGTAGCTTCTCGGCTGCATGTTTTCTTTCGTTTTCCAGCAGAGTAGTCAATTTGGCTTCTTTGATCGCCTGGATATTGTTGCGTAGCAGGATATCCGCATTGTTTTTTTCCGCTGCTGTAAGTTGAGTTGTAGTTTCTCGCTGTTCCTTCTTTAATGCAGCAACTCTTAACAGTAGCAGGATGCAGAAAAAAAACAATAATATCAAGATGCCAAACAGCAGCAGGATCAGGGAAGAAAGAGTGATATCCTGCGGCACTAAGCCTTGGAGAAATTGGACGAAGGCTAATGCAAGATCATTCATGTCAGGGACAGTGTGAAAAAAGAATAAGCAGCTGATTTTAACTTGCTTTTCATATTAACCGAGAGCGACGTCAAGGGTCATCATTATGGCAAATCCAAGCATAACACCAATAGTTGGTACGTCCGAATGCCGCTCTGCCCGTGACTCGGGAATCAGTTCTTCTGCAACGACGTAAATCATCGCTCCGGCTGCAAAAGAAAGGGCATAGGGGAGAATGGGCTGCATAAAGAGTACGGCAGCTGCTCCCACAACGCCTGCGATCGGTTCAACGATTCCAGAAGACTGTCCATAAAGAAAACTTTTGGTGCGAGACATACCTTCCCGGCGCAACGGTACGGAAACAGCAGCACCTTCAGGAAAATTCTGAATACCGATACCGATGGCAAGAGCAATGGCCGCACCGAGTGAAGCTGCGGGATGCCCGGCAGCCGCAGCTCCAAAGGCCACACCAACTGCCAGTCCCTCCGGTATATTGTGCAGGGTGATTGCAAGGACTAAAAGCACCGATCGCTGCCAGCCGGTTTTGATTCCCTCCGCATCTTTTGCTGGAAACCCGGGATGAAGGTGGGGCAGAACTTTATCAATAGACCAAAGAAACAATCCGCCACTTAAAAATCCGATAAGGGGCGGCAGCCAGGAAATTCCACCTCTGGACTCAACCATTTGTATAGCCGGTGCCAGCAGTGACCAGAAACTGGCCGCAATCATGACGCCGGCTGCACAACCGAGCATACCGTCCATAACTTTGCGGTCGATTTTCTTGAAGAAAAAGACCAAAGAAGCTCCCAATGCTGTCACAAACCAGGTGAAGCTTGTGGCTATTAGGGCTTGCATGACAGGTGAAAAATCACGAAACCACTGTTCCATATTACTTCTCCTTAGCAACCAAAGACAACAACTCAGGTAATGAGATTTAACGACAGCATCATATCTTAATAATGTCCTTTCGTTAGGCTGAAAATCAGGACTGCATAAGAATATTTAAATAGGCCAGGGTTTATCTTTACCGCCCAGGATGTGCAAATGAATATGAAAAACAACCTGTCCGGCTTTCGCGCCATTGTTGAAAATCACCCGGTAGGCATCTCCCGTGCCATTTTCATCGGCGAGCTGTGCCCCGATACGAATCATTTTTCCGATTAGTTTATCGTCAGCTTCAGCTACATCTGCGGGACCGGCAATGTGCTTTTTGGGAATTACCAGAAAATGGACAGGGGCCTGGGGAGAGATATCCCAGAATGCCAGTACGTCATCATCTTCATAAAGCTTCTTCGCAGGGATTTCGCCTGCAATAATTTTACAAAAGATACAGTCATTCATGGCTGACTCTCCTTGTTGGTTATCATTACATATCAGAAAATAGGAATGGATACTGCTTCGGATTTCTCATCTATTCTATACATCAATAGGAGGTTTTCGTAAATGAATGCAGGAATAATTTTTGTCTTTCTGGGTGAAAGAACCAAAAAAAAGCCGCAAATAGTACTTTTTAAAAATACTATTTGCGGCCTGAATTGCAGAAGCAAATTAAATCAAAGTCATTTAGTGTAACTGAATGTCAGCTCTTTCTCGTCTTCTTCGATCAGCACTTCCCCGCCTTTAGATAATTGACCAAAGAGAATTTCCTCAGTCAAAGTGTCACCTATTTCTTTCATGATCAGGCGTCTGAGCGGTCTGGCGCCGTAGTCAGGATCATAACCTTTTTTGGCCAGATATTTTCGGGCCTGATCGCTGAGTTTGATGCTGACCCTTTTTTCGGCGAGTTGTCCTTCCAATTCTTTAATCATTTTGTCGACGATCCGCTCGGTAGCTTCCTGGTTGAGTGAGCTGAAAGAAACGATGGCATCGAGCCTGTTGCGAAACTCGGGTGCAAAGAGTTTATTGACAGCAGTCTGATCTTTGCCTTTCTTTTTCGTTACAAAACCGATGCTTCTATTGGCTAGTTCCCTCGCTCCGGCGTTGGTGGTCATGATGAGTATAACGTTGCGAAAATCCGCCTTCCTCCCCGAGTTGTCCGTGAGTGTGGAGTGATCCATCACCTGTAGCAAAATGGAAAATATATCGGGATGAGCTTTTTCTATTTCATCGAGCAACAGCACTGAATATGGGTGTTTGCGAATAGCTTCGGTGAGCAAACCGCCCTGGTCAAAGCCTACATACCCTGGAGGAGAACCGATCAGTCTTGCGACGGCATGCTTCTCCATATACTCACTCATGTCAAAGCGTTCAAAATGCACATTGAGGGTGAAGGCCAGTTGTCTGGCGACTTCTGTTTTTCCAACTCCGGTCGGTCCGGCGAAGATAAAGCTACCGGTGGGTGAGTCGGGATTGCCGAGGCCTGCCCTTGAGCGCTTAACAGCAGTGGTGACTGCTTCGATTGCTTCGTCCTGGCCGAACACTACTTTTTTGAGATTGATTCCCAATTCCCTGAGCTCATGGATCTCAGAAATTGAACTGTTCTTTGCCGGAATTCTAGCTATCCTGGAAACAACTTTTTCGATATCTCCGATCTTAACCATGGTGCCCTGTCTTCCCTCAAGCCGAAAGAAAGAGCCGACTTCATCCATGATATCAATTGCTTTATCCGGCAGAAAACGTTCGTTAATATACCTGTCTGAAAGCTCAGCCATGGCTTTCAGTGAATTTTGCGAATATCGAACATTGTGGTGAACTTCGTATTTCTTCTGCAATCCTTTGAGGATGAGATGAGTATCATTTACCGACGGTTCTTCAATATCAATTTTTTGGAATCGTCTCGAGAGCGCTCGGTCTTTTTCTATCTGGTTCTTGTATTCTTCATAAGTGGTGGAGCCGATGCAGCGTAAAACTCCAGCCTGCAGGGCAGGTTTCAGCAGGTTCGAGGCATCCATCGATCCTCCACTGGTCGCGCCTGCACCAACAATCGTGTGCATCTCGTCAATAAAAAGAATTGCATTCTCTTTTTGTTCTATTGCCGATACCACACTTTTGAGCCTTTTTTCAAAGTCGCCGCGATATTTAGTGCCGGCAACCAGATTGCCCATATCAAGAAGATGGATTTCAACATTCTGCAGCAGATCCGGGACGCTCGGTTTCTCGCCTTTCTCACGGGCAACTTTGTCTTCATGAATGCGCAGAGCCAGTCCTTCGGCCATAGCCGTCTTACCAACACCTGGTTCACCTACCAGAAGCGGATTGTTTTTCTTCCGCCTGCACAAAACCTGCATTATCCTGGCGATTTCTTCATTGCGTCCAATGAGCGGATCCAATTTTCCCTGAGCCGCATAGTCCGCAAGATTAACAGTAAATTCTTCCAGCGCCTTGGCATCTTTGGTGCCCTTTTGAGGCAGCGGACTTTCGGATGGTGTGGAAAATGGTTCTTTCTGCAATCCATCGGCAGGCAGTTCGTGGGAGATGAAATTCACTACGGACATCTTTCCAATGCCGATAGAGGTGAGGAAATAAACGGCATGGGATTCCTCTTCCGCCAGGATTGAGACGAGAACGTCACCGCTGTCAACCTGTTCTTTTCCGCAGCTCTGCACATGGGCAACAGCACGTTGAAGTACTCTATTGAAAGCGATGGTCTGGGCAGGTTCTCCAGAGCTGGTGTCGGAGAATTTGGGAATTTCCAGGAGGAAGAATTTTTCCAATCGTTCCTTCAGGACCTGAATTGACCCGCCACATTCGCTGATAATGTAACTGGTAAGTTCATCGTGTAACAGGCCATAAAGCATATGTTCGACAGTGACATACTCATGATTATGAGTTTTTGCTTCTCTTATGGCCAATATGAGTGATTTTTCTAGTGTTTTGCTAAGCATAATTTATCGCACTTTGTTGAGTAAAAGAAAATCTTTCACTTATTAGACTGTTTCCATTGAACAGCGGAGTGGAAACTCGTTTTTCTTCGCCAGCTGATGTACAACCGAGATTTTAGTTTCGCATATTTCACGGGTATATACTCCTGCTATTCCTATCCCCTCGTTATGGACATTAAGCATTATTTTTGTGGCGTCATGGGGTGACTTGTGAAAAACCGTTTCCAGTATGGCAATGACAAATTCCATTGAGGTGTAGTCATCGTTATGCAGCAGTACTTTGTACAGCCGCGGTTCTTTGATTTCAATAATATCATCGGTAAGGACTGATCCTTCTCTGCGTTTATTGCTCTGTGTCATGGTTCTTCTGTCAAATAAAAACGTGATGACGTCGTAAAAACTCTTCATCTGTGTCGTTGCTACAAAATTTCTATCATTACGACGTACTCCAGTACGCCGAAATGATAGAAATTTTGCGCGCCTCGCATATGAAGTTTTTTACTTAGCCATCCGGAATTTTAGGTTTTTACGATTTTATCAATCGTTAGTTATATAGAAAAAACACGATTGCCCGAGGTTTTGTTATCAAGTTTTTTTATTCTAAAGAAGTTTACTGATTTCAGCTTTGCAGTGCCATGAAAACTTTTCCGTGAATCAGAATTGCCGGTATATTGCCATTTGCAAATTAATTCTGCATGGACATCAATTACCATAATAATGAACTCCTTATTTTCAATGTACCATAAACCTTCAGCTTAGGAAATTTTTGCTGATCCCTTGAGCATTGAAAGAAAAAGCTCCTCCAGGACAAGCTGGGCCGGTAAAGGAGAACCTTTTAAACGATATTCAGCTTCAAGCAGCATGGTCAGCCATCGTTTCAATCCTGAGCAGGAATATTCAGAAGCCTTGGTGAAACTCATGAAAAGTGCGTAGGGATGGCCTTGCAGCATTTCGCTCCATTCTCCCTGGTTCTTGAGAGCCGGGAGGTAAGTGCTCTGGAATTCTTTGGCATTCATGCCGCGACGCCATGCCGGTGAGGGGCGTAATTGCAAGGAGCGATAGATAAGGTGCTTTTTGAGGTAATTGCGCATGGTAGCGAGAATAGCCAGGCTGTGGAACCCCTGTTCCAGCAGACGCGACAGGATGGTGAGTGTCCTGCCGATGTCTCTTTTACTGAAGGCATCCGTGAGTTCATACAGGGCGTCTTCTCGATTTCGAGTCACCATTTCTTCCAGATCATTGCAGGTAATCACCGGCCGGGTACCAACAAAATGAGCAAGCTTCTCTGTTTCTGTTACTACAGCCACCGGATGAAAGCCGACGCGCTCGAAAAAGACTTCCATCGCCCGCGGATCAATTTTTTTACCAAACTCTTCCAGCGTCCTCTGCAGCACTTCCTTAAGCACGGTTTTCTGTTCATTCTGGGCGGCGGCATTTGCGCCGGACGTAACGGAACAATCGACAACTATTCCGTTTTTTTTGATATAAGTGAAAAGCCGTTGACGTTTATCAACCGTTTCTGCTGTTAAGAGAAGAATATTTCCACCGGGAAGCCCTTTATCAAAAGCCTCGACATATCGATCAATAAGATTGAGATTGACTTTATTACCCTTGGTCATCTCTTGGGATTCGCTGAGGAGCTTGTCGGCCCAGACAATACTCTCTGTGGGTTTGTCAAAAGCGAAAGTTTTTTTCCATTCCTGCTGAGAGATTTCTGAAAGCGGGCTGGGGCCGTCGATTTTCAGTTCTACCGTCTGTATCATGGCCTTAAGATGACGAAAAGCAGGGCCTGGACGACCTGCTTCGAAGGATTGTGCAGCCTTGGCCCATATTTCCGATATAACGGTTTTACTATGGAAAATCCGGCTATTTGAAACCCGGTAGATTTGCCTGCCGGGAAGCAGGCTGAAACTCATCAGCCGGGCAAGTGTCTGGCCGGGATCTTCGCTGTCTCCATCTATGCTGTGAACGGCTCCCGGCTGTTGATCAAGGAGTGTCTTCTGAAGAAGATCGGCCGTTTCCTTGCAGAGAAATCTCTCGCCGAAGAAAAGATAGATTTGGGAGGTAACGGGAAATGTTTTTTCCTTAAGTTTGGAGAGAAGTTCCGGCCTTTTAATTTGTGCCATATGTTTTTCCTGTGTTGCTATGTCTTCCCATATAAGCCCTGAAGAAAATGTATCTTAAGACGATAGGGCATGAGTTAAAGAGAGTGTCATATTGTAATTCCGGAGACCTGACTACGTCAACTGTACTGCTTAATAGTTAAGTTATAGAAAGAATAGTTGTTTTCCCTTGGATTTCCAAGTGTTCAATTGTAAAACATGCTATCAACAGTCCGGAATTTCCAGGGACGGGGAGCTTTTTATGTTGATCGACAGTTTGATCACATATCGCTCAGGGCACGGCAGCGGTTAATAGTCCGAATTACTTTCGGTGGGTGAATCTGAATAAGGAATAGGCTTGATAATGAAATTTCCAAAGAGAAATGATCCATGCTGGTGCAGCAGCGGCAAAAAATATAAGAAATGTCATCTACGCTCAGATGAACTTGGTGAGACTGCTCCTCCCGGCATAGAGAAAAAAGGAGTGAGGAAATCGACAGTTTCCCCTGGGATGATAAGTTCATCCAACTCGGTTCCTGATCATATCAGTCGGCCTGAATACGCAGTTACCGGCAAACCATCCCCCGCCAGGTCATCCTGCAAAAAAGAAAGTATTGACCAGATTGAAAGGATAAAAAAGGCAGGGAAAGTTGCCCGTGACGTACTGGATACGGTCCTCAACAATGTGCGGCCGGGAATTACCACTGATGAACTTGATAAGATCGCTCATAATCGAACTATTGAGCTTGATGCATATCCCAGTCCATTAAATTATATGGGCTTTCCTAAATCAATCTGTACCTCGATCAATGAGGTGGTAGTGCATGGCATTCCCGACAGCAGAAAGTTGATTGAAGGTGATATTATCAATTGTGATGTAACCGTATATATTCACGGTATGCATGGTGACTGCTCCGAAACCGTGTTTGTCGGAAGAGTAGACGATGAATCCAAAAGACTCGTCCAGGTAACCTGGGAATGCCTGATAAAGGCAATCGATATAGTCAGGCCCGGTCTGCCTCTTAACGAAATAGGCCGAATTGTTGAGCATCATGCCGAAAAGAACGGCTACAGTGTCGTTCGCGAATTTACCGGCCATGGAATAGGTGAGTCGTTTCATATGTCTCCCTATGTGGCCCATTTTTTCGAACCGAATAATAGAACAATTTTGGAAGAAGGCATGACTTTTACTATCGAACCGATGATAAACTCCGGGCGTGCTGCCTGCAATATATGGCCGGACAAGTGGACGGCGGTCACTTGTGATCTGGCCAGAAGCGCTCAGTTTGAACATACTCTTTTAGTCACTTCCGATGGTGTTGAAATTCTCACTGGGGGGCGCGAGCCCTGGTTTATGAAACAGTGAGCTGTTTAATAAAGTCTCTGACCGGAAGATGTCGATGTTAAGCAGAAAATAAAGAGTATGGACAGTTATGGAATTGCCTGAAAAGAAGTCTCCGAAAGATATACCTCGATTAATGCAGTTGCCTTTTGCTTATGGAGTGACTCTGCTTTATGTCCTTCTGGGCGGATTTTGGATTTATTTTTCGGATCGCCTGGTGGTGCTGCTTGCTGGATCCCCCGAACGGCTGTTGATGCTGTCAACCGGCAAAGGCTGGTTCTTTGTTTTCATTACAGCATTGCTTCTTTTTTGTACTCTTCTTCGCGTCACTGCCAAGGTAAGCCGGACCCAAAGGCAAATAAGAACCGAAGCCGAAAAATACAGTACTACGCTGCAGTCAATTGGCGATGGAGTTATTGTCAGCGATGCTCAGGGACGGATTAAATTACTCAATCCCGTCGCTGAAGCCTTAACTGGCTGGACATCAAACGAAGCTCGCGGACGGTCCATGGAGGAAGTTTTCCGTATTATTAACGAAGAAACACGGGAAAAGGTAGAGGATCCTGCAGCCAAAGTTATACGTGAAGGAATCATTGTCGGTCTGGCAAACCATACCCTGCTGATTGCCAAAGACGGTACGGAGCGACCTATAGCCGATTCAGGAGCACCTATTCGCGACGAAACCGGAACACTGACCGGCGTGGTGCTGGTTTTCCGTGATCAGACCGAAGAACGTCGGCAACAGTCAGCCCTCCATGAATCAAATAAGCGGCTGCAGACCATTCTGGACAGTATTGATGCAGTGATATATGTTGCTGACATGGAAAACTACGAACTGCTCTTTGTGAATGACTATGTAAGCAAAATTTTTGGCAGTGGTCTTATCGGCAGGCCCAGCTATGAAGTACTTCAGGGGAAAAAAAGTCCGTGTGCCTTCTGTTCCACTGACAAACTTCTGACAGCAGACGGCAGGGCTGCCGGTATTCATCAATGGGAATTCCAGAACAGGATCGATCTTAGGTGGTATGATGTCCGCGATAGTGCGGTTCAATGGTTTGATGGCCGTCTGGTCAGGCTGGAGATAGCCAGCGACATTACTGATCGTAAAATAATGGAAGATGCGCTGCAGGAGAGCGAGCATGATCTGAAGCGTGCTCAAACCATGGCACACATCGGTTCATGGAGGTTTGATCTTAAATCCGGAAAGGTTATAGCTTCGGAGCAAGCATGTCGGATTTATGGGCTTAATTACCCTGGTTCATTGTCTATAAAGGATGTGCAGGAGGCGCCTCTTCCGGAATATCGAGCAGCTCTGGACAACAGTCTGGAACAACTTATCCATCACGGGAAACCATATGATATTGAATTTCGAATCTGTCGCGCTTCGGATAAAGAGATTCGTAACATCCACTCGGTTGCCGAGTATGACGTCAAGAAGAACATCGTAGTCGGCACGATTCATGACATTACCGAACGGGTGAAACTTGAAAGTCAGCTCCGTCAGTCCCACAAGATGGAATCAATCGGTCGGCTGGCAGGCGGCGTGGCTCACGACTTCAATAACATGCTGAGTGTAATTCTGGGCCATGCTGAACTTGCTATGGAGGACACACATGCCGATGATGCAAAGCACTCCCATCTTTCACAAATTCATCAGGCAGCTCAGCGATCGGCAGATATGACCCGGCAGCTCCTGGCATTTGCCCGTAAGCAGACTATTTCTCCGAAAATACTTGATTTTAATGAGGCTATTGCCGGATTGTTGAACATGCTCCGCAGGCTGATCGGAGAAAATATAGACCTGTCCTGGCAGTCGGCAAGCTATGCCTGGCCTGTGAAGATGGATCCAGCGCAGATCGATCAGATTCTCGCCAACCTCTGTGTCAATGCCAGGGACGCCATTAAAGGTGTGGGGAAGATCACCATTGAAACGGGTACTATGAGTTTTGACGAAGATTATTGTGACGATCATCCGGGTTTTTTGCCGGGTGATTATGTCATGTTGGCGGTCAGTGATAACGGTCGCGGCATGGACAGAGAGACACTGGACAAGCTGTTTGAGCCTTTTTTTACAACAAAGGAAATGGGCAAAGGAACAGGTCTTGGGTTGTCAATGGTTTACGGTATCGTCAAACAGAACAATGGCTTCATCAATGTCTACAGTGAGCCGGGTAAAGGAACAACTTTCAGAATCTATTTGCCGCGTCACAGGGGGATGACTTCCGATATACCGACTAAGAAAGTACGCAGCATTCCAAAAGCCCAGGGCGAAACTGTATTGATTGTCGAAGATGAATCCGCCATCCTTGAACTGGGCCAGACAATGCTGGAAAAACTGGGCTATAAGGTGTTGACGGCAGGTACCCCAGGCGAGGCATTGGAGTTGGCAGGTGCACATCCGCAAACAGTTGATATGCTCATCACCGATGTGGTCATGCCTGAAATGAATGGCCGTGACCTGGCCGGTAGAATAGCCGCCCTTTATCCGCATATCAAAATTCTTTTTATGTCGGGTTATACGGCAAACGTGATTGCACATCACGGTGTGCTGGATGAGGGAGTAAGCTTTCTGCAGAAACCTTTTTCAGTTCATGAACTTGCAGTTAAAACCCGTCAGGCTTTGGAGAGATAGGTTATATTCTCTTATTAAGAGTCTCTATAATTTTTTTGTCTATTCCTTTAAGACTGAAGGGTTTCTGGATAAAATACACTCCTTCGTCCAGTACGCCGTGATGGGATATTACATTTGAGGTATATCCCGACATAAACAGACATTTCATTTCAGCGTTGCTCTTTTGGATATGTGCCTGAAGTTCGCGGCCATTCATTCCGGGCATAACCACATCAGTAATGAGCAGGTCAATCTCGCCTGCAAATTCAACAGCCAGCTTGATAGCTTCTTCCGGGGTGCTGGCAGCCAGAACATTATATCCCAGATCCCACAGCATTGTTTTACAAATTTCCAGAAGATCTCTCTCATCCTCTACGACCAGAATCGTTTTGTTTTTAATGGATGAAATTTTCTCAGCCGCTATCTTTGGAGTTGGAATGGCCAGCCCAGAATGAAGCGGCAGATAAATACTGAAAGTTGTTCCATGACCCGGTTCACTGTATACATTGATGAAACCATTGTTTTGCTTGACGATTCCATATACTGTTGCCAAACCAAGTCCCGTTCCCTGTCCCATATTCTTGGTAGTGAAGAATGGTTCGAAGATCTTTGCCTGGATTTCTTTCTCCATTCCGGATCCGTTATCACTTACGATGAGAACAGCATAGTCTCCCGGAACGAAAAAAGTCTTCGTCCTGCGGTATGTTTCATCTACCGTCATTTTGCGCGTTTCAATACATATCCTGCCTGTTTCACTAATGGCATCCCGGGCATTAATGCAGAGATTCATCAATAGTTGATCAAACTGGCTGGGATCGATCTTTACCGGATAGATATCTGGTCCCGGCAGCCAGTCCAATTCAATATTTTCATTAATAAGCAGTCGCAGCATCTGCAGTGTGGCAGTTATAGCAGCATTTAAATCAAGAACCTTGGGTGCGATAGTCTGGCGGCGGGCAAAAGCGAGCAGTTGTTGTGTAAGTTCTGCGGATCGTTGGGCAGCTTTGTGTATTTCTTTCAGATGGTCAAGGAGAGAGGGGTGCTCTCCTGCCTTAATAATGGCCAGATCCGAATGTCCGAGAATGACTCCGAGCATGTTGTTGTAATCATGTGCCACACCCCCCGCCAGTCTGCCGACTGATTCCATTTTCTGGGACTGAATGAGCTGGGACTGCAGTTTTTCTTTTTCCGCCTCTGCCTGTTTACGTTCGGTGATATCTCTAACAATTGACACGACAAGGTTGTCGTCCCCGGTTGTCAGGTGGACAGTTGTAACTTCAACGGGGACAGATTTCCCATCCTTTGTCAGGTCAACAGTTTCAAAAGGTATTTTATGGCTCCTCGGCAATTTTTTACCGGCACCTTTTTTTAACTTACGATATTCAACCGGCTGCACATCAATAACACGCATTTTCAGGAGTTCTTCCCGTGTGTATCCCAGGAGATCGCAAGCCTTGTTGTTAACGTCTCTGATACGATTATTCTCATCTTCAATAAATATTGCATCACCGGCATTTTCAAAAAGAGCACGAAAATAGCTTTCTTTGTTATGCAGAGCCATTTCGCTTTTTTTTCGTTCTGCGATTTCAATTGAAAGTTCGGCATTTGTCTGCTCAAGTTCGCTAATGCGCTGTTGCAATTCAGGATAATAACTTTTTCGTATCGATCGCTCGCCAAGGCCGATAATGCTCTCTCGGAGTTTAGCCCTGGTAGATTCTTCCTCAGAGGGCTTTTTCATATATCATCTCAATATCCCGGGTATTCGGCATTCTTGGATTGGTAACCATGCAGGGATCTTTAATGGCATTGCGGGTAAGTTCGGAAATATCAGAGGCGGTCACCCCTTTTCCCCCAAGTGTAGCGAGTATACCTACTTTTTCCTTTAAATCCCGTATCTTGCTGAGGAGTACAGTTTCTACTTCTCTGGCTGAATGGTGTTTGAGTTCAAGGCCCAAAGCTGTACCTATTTTATAAAAACGATTTTCAGCTTCCTGAAAATTGAAGGCTATTACCGGTTCAAGCAGCATGGCGTTGCATTCACCATGCGCCAGATCAAGCAAACCGCCTAAGCTATGAGCCATTGCATGCACTGCACCAAGGCTTGCGTTGGAGAAAGCAAGGCCGGCCTGAAGACTGCCAAGCATCACCCAGCCGCGTAATTCAAGATTGTCAGGGGCTTCAATCGCTGCCGGCAAATAGGTACTGATGAGCCGTATGGCCTCCAGAGCGTGAAGATCGATAAGCGGTGAATGTGCAGTTGAGACGAAGGCTTCTATGGCATGGACAAGAGCATCCATTCCGGTACAGGCGGTAAGATAGCTGTCCATTGTCAGGGTTACTTCAGGATCAATCAGGGCTACATCCGGAACAGTTGTCTTGCTGATAATTGCCATCTTGTAATGTCGCTGTCTATTGGAGATGATGGCAAACTGCGAGACGTCGGCGGATGTTCCGGCGGTAGTTGGAATACATATGAGGGGAGGGCCGGGGATAGGTACCTTGTCGATACCTTCAAACTCAGTAATGTTTCTGTTGTTTGTTGCAACAATGCCGATACCTTTTGCGCAGTCTATGACACTGCCGCCACCAACTGCAACTATCACATCGCAGTTATTGTCTGCATAGAATTCAGCCCCGGTCATAACCTCCTCTACTCGCGGGTTTTGTGAAATTCCTGCAAAGATACGACAATCAATATCTTCTTCCTCAAGATTGGCAACCACATGAGCGCAACATCCCACATCGATGATCCCCTGATCGGAAACCACCATGACTCTTTTTCCTCCAAAATTACGGGCATATTGTCCGGCAAGAGAGAGGGAGCCTGCGCCAAAAACAAATTCCGGGGCAACAAATTTGCGAAGTTCGAGCATATCAGACACCGTTTCCCGGTTAATATTTTTTATCTGTTTAAGCCGGTTATAAAACTAACCCGCATTTTTCATCAGTTCAGGCGGCGTCGGCTTCAAAGTTTTTGGTAGTGAACTATAGTAGGCTATGTTCACTACCAAAATACTGTCGAAGATGGCGCCGTATGGACTGACCTTTGGTGAACATTGTGTTGATTTAAAGAAAAATTGAAAGAATGTCGAACCTCTTGAAAAATTAATATAGTCTGAAAGTCAACACAATGTTCATGAGAAATGCGGGCTAAGGCCTTTCCAATGTTTCATTCATTTATTATCCAAATTAGAAGAACGAATGTCAACACAAGATACTTGAGAACAAGGGGCGAAAATCGGAATTTTATTTACGAAATGATACTTAGGATAATGAAGAACAGCTTTACAGGAAGATCTGTCAACCCTATCTTAAATTAAGAATACATAAAGTACTCTGATCAGAGAAAGCTGTTTGAAAATGTTGTTCTGCATAAACTGTTCTTGTCAGGAAGTGTTCTGTCATCAGTATATGACACCGGAATGATCGTTTGGTTCTTCTCAATTCGAGTTTCGATCAATGGACAAACGAAACGACACTGTAAATGATGAACAAGATGAAAATTTCATATTGCAGGAACAGACACGCCTACTGCTTCAAAATACCACAATCGCTATTGTTGTTAATCTGAGCATCGCATTTCTAACCTACCTGGCAATCCCATCTCCGCAGCTTTACTGGCTTTGGCTAATCATGGGTGTATCCGGTTTACGACTTGTGTTCTATTTTTGGTGTAAAGGCAATCCAAACCTTCCGGGTTACAGGATAATTTTCTTTATCATTATAAGCTTAACGATTCTGCAGGGAGCGACGTGGGGTTTTGCATCAATACTTTTGTATGTATCAGCTTCCGATTTGCATAAGTTTTATCTCATTACAATAATTTGCGGCATGAGCGGTGGAGCAATTCTGACTTTATCGCCATCGTTTTTGGCCTTCATTTGCTTTACACTTCCTTCTGTTTTGCCTTTAGTGCTTACTTTGATTCTGGAGTCTGACGAAACGCTTAACCATGCAGGATACATGGGGGTTGTTTTCGCCATTGCAGTACATCTTTTGGCAAGACACATAAATATTGCCAATGTAGAGCTTTTGCTGTCACATAAGCGTCTAGAGTTAACCGGTAAGGAACTTGCTCAACATAAAGATCGCCTGGAAGTATTGGTCGAGGAACGAACAAAAGAGCTCAAGGATTCTCGTGAGAATTATCGGCGACTTATAGAAGAAATCAATGATGTGATTTTTGAAATTGATTCCGATGGTACGATTAAATACATAAGCCCGGTAATTGCATTAATCCTGGGCCATACGCCTGAAAATCTCATAGGCACTCTTTTTGCGGAACAGATTTATTCGGAAGATTTTTCCGCAGTATCTCAAAGACTGTTTCCTGAAATTACTACGGAGAACCTGAAACCCGTTGATTTTCGTATTCTCGACAGTATGGGGAAGCCACACTGGGTGAGGACGTCGATGCGTCCTATTTTAAAAAATGGCCAATCAATTGGTTTTCGCGGTGTGCTCACCGATATAGAGAATGAGAAACGAGCAGATAGCGAGAAAAAGATACTGCTTCAACGGTTTTATGAAAATCAGAAACTTGAGGCAATTGGCACCTTGGCTGGAGGAATCGCACACGATTTCAATAATCTCTTAATGGGAATTCAGGGAAATGCTTCATTGTTATCTGTAAAATTGGATGCTTCAGACCCTCGTCTGAAGCACACCAAGGCCATAGAAGAACTTGTCGGAAATGCAACCCACCTGACATCACAATTACTTGGTACCGCTCATGGCGGTAAATATGATCCAAAACCTGCAGATCTTAATGAACTGATAATAAAAAGTTCAACTTTGTTCAGTCGAACAAGAAAAGAAATAATGATGAGCAGGAATATGTCACAAACACCAGTAGTGGCGGAAGTTGATGTTCAGCAAATTGAACAGGTGTTGTTGAACTTATATCTCAATTCATGGCAGGCAATGCCTGCAGGGGGAGAGATTAATCTGGAGTCCTCAAGAGTAACACTCGATGATTCTTTTTGTGAACCTTACCAGGCAGTGCCTGGACAATATGCCAGGATTTCAGTTGCTGATTCGGGAACAGGGATGGATGAATCAACAAGGCTGCGGGTTTTTGATCCGTTTTTTACAACTAAAGGGAAAGGTCGCCGCGGAACCGGATTAGGACTGGCTTCCTCCTATGGAATCATTCATAATCACGGTGGCTTTATCACCATTGACAGCACACCGGGACAGGGAACAACCGTCACTCTTTATTTACCTCTATCGGCTAAAGAACCCAGTCGTTTGGTCTGGACTGAGGAAGAACCCGTAGAAACCAAAAATTCTGAAATAATTCTTCTGGTAGATGATGAAGACCTTATTCTAAATGTCGGAAAAGCCTTATTGGAAAATCTTGGATTCGAGGTGATTGTTGCAAAGGGAGGAGAGCAAGCTATTGAATGTATAAAGAAAAAAGGAGATAAAATCCGTCTTGTTCTTTTGGATATGATTATGCCCAAAATGGATGGCGAAGTGACTTTTGATGAAATTCGAAAACTACAGCCAGACATGCCGGTAATTTTATCAAGTGGATACTCTCTTGATGGGCAAGCAACCCAAATCATAAAAAGAGGGTGTAATGGTTTTCTGCAAAAACCTTTCAGTCTCTCCGAGCTTTCCAAAAAAATCAGGACAGTACTTGATGGACGAAATGTCGCAGGCCGATAATCCCCGGGATTTCAAGCCTGTACTGAGCTGAGTACCCGCAAATCACAGGCACTGAACTGAGTCCCCCCCAAAGCAGGGGATTTCAAAGAATCCCCTCTTGTTGGGTATTAGAGAAAAAGAGTATAGGCCGGATTATCGGTTTCTTCCCTATAGCGATATCCGAGAGCATCCAGCCTCTTTTCCAATTGCCCGTCTTTTTTATCCGGACATTCGAGACCAATTAGTACCCGCCCAAAATCGCCGCCCTGAGCCCGATAATGAAAAAGGGAGATATTGTGCTTACCCCGGGTGGTGTCGAGGAACCTGGTTAATGCGCCGGGTGTTTCCGGAAACCAGAAACGAAACAGTCGTTCATGCAGCACCTCCGCCGATTTTCCCCCAACCATATAACGGATATGAGTCTTAGCCAGATCGTTATCGGTAATGTCGATATTTTTATAGCCAGCTTCATTGAGCTGCGTTGCAAAATCAAAGCGTTCTTTTTCGTTGCGGATAGAGATGCCGACGAAAATATGGGCTTGTTTACGACTTGAAAGCCGGTAATTGAATTCCGTAATATTGAGTTCACCGATCATATCCCGGCAGAAGGATTTAAGGCTTCCGGTTTTTTCAGGAATGGTCACAGCAAAAAGCGCCTCTTGTTTTTCACCGATCAAGGTTCTTTCCGCCACATACCTGAGCCGTTCGAAATTCATATTGGCCCCGGAATTGATTGCCACAAGGGTTTGTCCTGTGCATCCGGTTTCATGAATATATTTCAGCAGTCCGGTCATGCCGAGTCCACCGGCAGGTTCGACGATTGAGCGGGTGGACTGATAGATCGCCTTGATGCCGCCGCACAGCTCGTCGGTAGTTACTCGTATTATCCTATCAACGTATTTCCGACAAAGTTCAAAGGTTAAATCGCCGACCTTACGGACGGCCACTCCGTCGGCGAAAATACCGACTGATTCCAGGGAAACCGGCTTATTGGCCTCAAGGGATCTGTGCATGGCATCACTGTCTACAGGTTCAACTCCAATCACCTGGATCTCCGGACGCAAGGTCTTAATATAAAGAGCAATGCCCGCAATAAGTCCGCCGCCGCCGACAGGTACAAAGATAGCATCAAGCCGTCCGGGATTCTGGCGCAGCAGTTCATCGGCAATGGTTCCCTGTCCGGCAATCACCAGTTCGTCATCGAAAGGATGAATAGAAACCAGCCCTGTTTCTGCAGTGAGCTTTTCGGCATGGAGAGCGGCTTCTGAATAATTATTGCCACTGAGGATTATTTCACCGCCGAAACTTTTGACCGCGTCGATTTTAATCCTTGGGGTGGTTGCCGGCATGACTATCAATGCCCGAATTCCTAGTTTTGCTGCGGCAAACGCAACTCCCTGGGCGTGATTTCCTGCAGAGGCCGTTATAACACCTCTTTCTTTTTCTGTTTCTGTCAGGTGGGCGAGCTTATTGTAAGCCCCTCGCAATTTAAAGGAAAAAACCGGCTGCTGGTCTTCACGTTTCAGAAATATTCGGTTTTGGATCCGGGCGGACAGGCTTACCGCCTCGTCAAGTGAAGTTTCTATAGCTGCTTCATAAACGCGAGAGGTAAGTATCTGTTTAAAAATTTTGTTCACGGGCGAGCCTATAGGAGATAATAAAGTGAATAGAAATAAGCAGGTATGGTGCAGAGGCCGGACTCCTGAAAAGAATTCCGGCCATCCCCGTTTACCGTGTTAACTCAGGGAGAAATCATACTACCTCAGACTTTCATTAATCTGCTGAAGGGCATGGTTTCCTGGGCAAAGGTCCACTTCTGTCAAGCTATTGAGCGGCCTAAGAGTCGAATTGATAATGTCATGGGTCTCCATAATGTCCGGATTGACATATAACAGGCCGGTGAGCAGCCTGCCTCTTGCTTTCTCCAATTCGAGATTATTAACTGCCGTAAGCCTGTCAGTGACTTCTTTGCTTGAATCGGCTTTATGCAGGTGGATGATGCTACCGTCATGCATAACCACTTCCTGACTGGCGCCTTCAGGATACTGGGCCAGGATTTCCTGCTGGAGCGGGACGAAATCAAAAGTATTGGTCGCTTCGATATGTTCCCGTACATACTCATAACTTTTGGTAGAGCTGGAAGTATTGTTAAAAGTGACGCAGGGTGAAATGACATCGATAAAAGCTAGGCCGTTATGGGCAAAAGCACCTTTAATTAGAGGTACAAGCTGCTGTTTGTCGCCGGAAAACCCTCTGCCCACATAACTTGCACCGAGTTCGATGGCAAGTTCGCACAGGTCAATTGAAGAATATGGGTTAGGCGTACCTTTCTTACTTGCCGAACCCTTGTCCGCAGTTGCCGAGTCCTGCCCCTTGGTCAAGCCGTAGCAGCCGTTATTCATGCAGATATAGTTAAGGTTCAGGTTGCGGCGCAGGGCGTGGGCAAATTGTCCCATGCCGATGGAAGCAGTGTCACCGTCTCCGGAAATGCCGATATACAGCAGGTCACGATTGGCCATGTTGGCACCGGTGGCAACCGAAGGCATACGACCGTGAATGGCATTGAAGCCATGGGATTTGTTCAAAAGATATGCCGGGGTTTTAGACGAACAGCCGATACCTGACATCTTGGCAACCCGGTGCGGTTCTATCGACAACTCAAAGCATGCCTGGATGAGAGCATTAGTGGTTGAGTCATGACCGCAGCCGGCACAAAGTGTGGAAATTGCGCCTTCATAATCCTTACGTGAATAGCCGCCGG
>JBARUR010000251.1:0-10272 GCA_049645845.1 Desulforhopalus sp.
CTGCATCAGCAAAACCGCGCATAGGTCTTGCCCCCATTCCTCCCACTATAATTGATTCCGCACCGGCATCCTGAAGAATTTTTACCGGCACCATGCATCCGCCGGCTTCATGATCACCATTCTGGATAGTCTTCACATCTGTTATTTGATTATTTGCATCGATATCGACCAGGGTAAAAATGTCACAATGACCAAAATGGTCGGAACGCTCAGCATCAAGACCGCCAGGCAAATTTGTTGGAATAGCTATACGCATGTATTACCTCTTAACTATAATTTTTTTAATAACAATAAAGTAAGCAGCACAACAAGCCCCTTTATGGACATATGCACACTACAACCTTCACCCCCCTCTGTCAACCTGAGATTTTCTTCATATGAAATAGGGAAAACAATATCAAGAGACAAAAACAGTTGACGGCAATGGACATCCAGAGCCGAATCAGGTAAATTAGAACAACAAATTTATGATCGTGTGCCATGAATAATCAGAAATTTAAACAGGCTTTATCTGTAACTTCCGATCTCTCCAATCTATCAGGAGTTTTTCACGGAGAGTAGTCTTTTCTCTCCCCGGTAAACGAGAAATACGTCAGGCCTCTCACAATTAACTGCATTGAAACAACAGTTAAATAAACGTCATATATTATGCATCGTAACTTCATATTGTTTCGCATCATTTTCCTCTTGATGCTGATTTTTCCATTCTTTGCAGGCTCAGAAGTAAAGGCAGAACAAAGAGCTGTAATCAAAGATTTGACAGCCACTACTTCGGATACCCATCTTATCGTTTTTGGAACCCTCGAAAACAGTTTCACTTCTGAAATGATAGAAACATTGCATAGTGGAATTACACTTCGTTTTTCTTTTTTTGTCGAATTATATAAAACAACGGAAAAATGGCCGGATGAACTAATAGTTGAAAATAATTTCCAGCACGTGATGACCTTCGACACCTTAAAAGAAACCTATAAGGTTACGTTGGAAGAAGACAATAACCGGGAACTGTCCTTCAGGTCTCTCTTTGAAGCACAGAAAGTTATAAATGAGATTAATGGGGCAAAAGTGGAAGAGCTTAATGGACTCATTCCAGACAATCAATACAAACTCAGGATGAGGGCTGAACTCTTCCAAAAGACCTTGCCTCTCAGTCTACATAGTATATTCCCTTTTCTCTCCTGGTGGGATATTGAAACCGCCTGGCACACGATTTCGTTTACCTACTAGCCCACTTTTCTCATGAACATTGTGTTGATTTTCAAAATATATCTATTTTTCAGAGGTTCGACATTGTTTCAATTTTTCTCTAAATCAACACACTGTTCACTGATGAAAAATGCGGGCTCGCCATGACCCTGGTAACACCTTCAGCTGGAGGCAAGCAGAATCCGAAGCGACCGTATACTGAACGGCAGATCCGTCAAAAACGAAAACTGATCCGCCGGGTCATCGTCTTCTGCCTTCTTCTTATCCCACTGTTTATCTGGCTGCAAAGTCACCTTCTCAGGGACGAAGTTGAGTTGCCGGTCAATAACAGTATCCTTATATTCGCTCTAATAAATGTCAACGTTCTGCTGGTCCTGTTCGTTCTTTTTTTAGTGCTGCGGAATCTGGCCGAACTTTTATTTGAAAGGAAAACTAATCGCCTTGGCAATAAACTTAAGACTAAGCTCATAGCTTCTTTTCTCTCTCTTACCCTGATCCCAACCATATTGCTCTTCTTTGTAGCGCTCCAGTTTGTATCAACCAGCATGGATTACTGGTTCAATGCCAGCATCGAATATTCCTTAACTGAATCTCTCAAACTTGCTCAATCTCTGCTGCATGAAAAAGAAGAACAGGTGACTCTTATGAGTGAAGGTATAGCTGTTCGCCTGAAGGATCTGGATATCGCTGTTTATACGCCCGAGACAATAAATAAGACGCTTGAAAACATTCTCACCTTCAATCCGATTAACGGTCCCGATAGCCTCTCCCTCATAACAAATGATAATAATCTGGAAATAAGTGTAAAAGGACCGCAGCTCAAAGGCACCATTCTTCCCAAAATACCATCAAGTGTTCTTGAGAGGGTTAGAAGCACTCATGGTCGGGAAACCCTTATTCTTGAAATGAGAACAGGCGATCTGGTTAACTGCATCGCAGAAATTCAACTCGGCAACGGGGAACTCGGCCGGGCCCTGCTCATCACATCACTTCTGGTAAAGAGTGAACAACTTGCCAGAATGACAAACATTTCTCAAGGTATTGAAGGATACAGGCAGCTGAAACACTTCAAGGAACCTTTCAAATTCTGGCTGTTGATCATTCTGCTCATCGTGACTTTGTTGATCATTTTCTCAGCAATATGGTTTGGCTTGTATATTTCACGAGGCATCACCGATCCTCTTGAGAAACTGGTACTGGCCACAAGAAGAGTTGCAGATGGCGATCTGGAATTTGTCATGGAAAGTGAATCCAAGGATGAAATGGGTTTACTGGTCGATTCCTTCAACAAGATGACCAACAACCTGAACTCCAGCAATAAAAAGCTCGCTGAAACGCATTCCGCTTTGCAGAAAAGCTCCCAGGAGTCTGAACAACGCAGGCGATACACGGAAATCATCCTGCAAAATGTTTCAGCCGGGGTCATATCCCTTGATGAAAATGGACAAATAACAACCATTAATCATTTTGCGGAAAAATTGCTCAATATTGATAAGTCTCTCTTCATAGGACTAAATTTTAAAGATGTATTGCCGCCCCATCAAGCAGCCATCATCTATGGTTTTATCGATGAACTTGAAGTGACCGGCAAAATTACTGTTGAACAGCATATAAAACTCAATGTGCTGGGAAAAAATTATTCTCTGCTCATTAATTTTACCCGACTGGAAGACGAAGAAGGAGAACCAGTTGGTTTTGTATTGGTTTTTGACAACCTTACCAAACTCGAAAAAATGCAGCGCATGGCAGCATGGAGAGAAGTTGCACGCCGTATAGCCCACGAAATAAAGAACCCGCTCACTCCGATTCAGCTATCTGCTCAGCGGCTTCGAAGACGATATCCTGAAATCCTTAAAGAAAAAAACAGCATTTTCGATCAGTGTACCAGCACCATTATCACTCAGGTGGATGAGCTCAAAAGACTGGTCAGTGAATTTTCACAGTTTGCTCGAATGCCCAAGGTGCAAAAATCTCCTGATAATCTCGTCAAACTAACCCGCAACACGCTTTTTCTCTATCAGGAAGCACACAAAAATATCTCGTTTAGCTGCCGGGAAGAAACACCCATACCTGTATTTAGTTTCGATGCCGAACAGATCAAACGCTGTCTAATCAACCTCCTGGACAATGCTGTTGCAGTTTTGCCCGGCGGGGGTACAATAGTAGTTGAGCTTTCTCTTGATCAGGAACAGGAAAACGTTTTCATCAAGGTACACGACGATGGTCCGGGAATCTCCAAAGAAAATAAACTCAAATTATTCGAACCTTATTTTTCCACTAAAAAATTGGGTACCGGTCTTGGACTGGCAATTGTATCCACTATCATATCCGACCATAATGGATATATTAGGGTGCAGGATAATATACCAACCGGTTCAGTTTTCATTATCGAATTACCGCTTCTGAACAAGGAGCTTTAATGTTGATCTTCCAAATACTGCTTACTCAGCTAAAAAGTGACTCCTTTTACTACCATACAGCAACTATAGACTAAATGAGTAAACGCATACTAATAATAGATGATGAGATAAGCATCCAGGAAACCCTGGCAGGAATTCTTGAGGATGAAGGTTTTTCCTCCATTGGAGTCTCTTCGGCAGAGGAAGGACTTGAAATTCTTGAAACCAGTAATGTTGACCTGGTCCTCCTCGATATCTGGCTGGGCGATAACATGGACGGCATGACAGCTCTGGAGAAAATTCATGAGCTTTACAATATGCCGGTTATTATGATTTCCGGCCATGGAACCATCGAGACTGCTGTACAGGCAACCCGCAAAGGTGCTTTTGATTTCATTGAGAAACCGCTTTCATATGACAAAATTATTCTGGCAATCACGAACGGTCTCCGGTTTGCTAAACTCGAACAGGAAAATCTCCTGCTTCGTCAGGGCTCTGGAAAAAAAACAATTCTTACAGGTGAGTCTGAGGCCATACAAGGTCTAAAGCAACAGATAGAGATGGTTGCGCCTACAGATGCCTGGGTATTAATACGTGGTGAGCACGGAACGGGGAAGGAACTTGTAGCTCAATCTATTCACCGGGCCTCCCGCTCATATGATCAGCCGATGATTGAGGTGAATTGTGCCGCAATTCCAGAGGAACTGATTGAATCGGAGTTGTTTGGTCACGAGAAGGGCTCTTTTACTGGAGCTCATGCCAGCAAACGTGGGAAATTTGATCAGGCGGATGGCGGAATTCTCTTTCTGGATGAAATAGGCGACATGAGCCTTAATACCCAGGCGAAAATTCTACGAATCCTGCAGGAACAAAAATTTGAAAGAGTTGGTGGTGTAAAAACAATTAAAGTCAATGTTCGGGTTCTGGCAGCCACCAATAAAAATCTCGAAAAAGAAATTGAGGCCGGTAATTTTCGCGCCGATCTGTTCTGGCGGCTGAATGTTGTGCCCATCCATGTGCCGAAACTTTCCGATCGACTGCAGGATATCCCACTCCTGGTGGACTCGCTGATGAAACTTTTGGTCAGCAGGGGGCTCACGCACAAAGAATTCAGCCCCGATGGCTATCAAGCCCTCATGGAACATCATTGGCCTGGCAATGTGCGTGAATTAAGAAACTTTATTGAACGGCTGGCTATCATGTGCCAGGAACCTACGATCACTGGCGTCCACATCCGCATGTTTCTCAATCCTGGACATATTGCTGGGCAGTCCGGCAGCGGTTCCGCCCTCAATCCTTTTTTGGCAGCAGATTATAAAACGGCCAAAAGATTATTTGAAAAAGAATACCTGCAGCAAAAACTTTTACAAAATGATAACAATATCTCTAAAACTGCAGAACAGGTGGGCCTGGAAAGAAGTCATCTGCACAAGAAGCTAAAATCATTTGAAATTATCCAGTAATATTATTAACTAACAACAAGATACTAACACCTAAAAATATAGGAGCATTAATGGTTTTCCCAGAATACAGACCCAGACGACTTCGTAAAAACAGTGCCTTTCGCGCACTCATCAAAGAGACCCAGCTTTCACCGGCTCAATTTATCTATCCCTTATTCGTTATTCCCGGTAAAAATAAAAGAACGGAAATATCTTCTATGCCCGGCGTTTTTCGTTTGACAGTCGACCAGCTGGAGGCCGAGGCAAGGGAGTGTTTAAGTTTAGGAGTCAATTCAGTAATTCTCTTTGGTTTGCCGGAAAAAAAGGATGCAGTAGGTTCAGGTGCACATGCCAAAAACGGCATCATTCAAACCGCAATCAAAGAACTGAAAAACAAAGTCCCTGAACTCATAGTTATAACCGACGTCTGTCTCTGTGAGTATACCGATCATGGTCATTGCGGCTGTCTGATCGACAACACCGTGGACAACGATGCAACTTTAGAGATCCTTGCCAAAACAGCATTATCTCATGCCCAGGCCGGGGCCGACATGGTAGCTCCATCCGACATGATGGACGGCAGAGTAGCCGAAATACGTGCAGCCCTTGATGAAAACAATTTCGATTCGGTTCCTATAATGTCCTACGCTGTTAAGTACGCATCGGCATTTTACGGACCATTTCGAGATGCTGCCGACTGTGCACCTCAATTCGGCGACAGAAAAAGCTATCAGATGGATCCGGCCAACAGCCGTGAAGCATTACGGGAAGCAACTCTTGATGTAGATGAAGGGGCGGATATTCTGATGGTAAAACCGGCAGTCGCCTATCTTGATATTATTTCCCGGCTTCGCGATGAATTTGATTTGCCGATTGCGGCTTATCATGTCAGTGGTGAATATGCCATGATCAAGGCTGCAGCTGAAAAAGGATGGATTGACGGCGATCGGGTAATGGAAGAGACCCTGTTGTCAATTAAGCGGGCAGGAGCTGATATTATCATCACCTATTTTGCCAAAGATATGGCCAGAATACTGCAGAGCCGTAAATAATCTAAATTATTATCAGCACAAGTTGGGGGTACTCGGTTGAGTGTTATGGCAAACATCAGATGCCGTACTCTCTAAGTACTCCCGATTATTTTTTCGAACTGTTTATTACACCCGAATATCGAGAAATCTGGCTGAACTTTCCTGCCCCTGCATCTTTCCCTGACTCTGATCCTGCCTTTCAACCTGCCCCTGTGCAGCACTTCCTTCTGCAGGAACAACATTTCTTGAAAGCGCCAACGCTTCAGAGGAAAAAGAAGTGACATCAGAGAAATTTCCTGCCACTGCTTCTTGAGCTTGCTCAGGTTTTTTATCCTCAGACCTGACCTGGTTTTCCCTGGTTATCCGTTCATTGTTTATAAGGGTTGTTACACCGCTTGATTCACCAATCATAATTCTCCTCTTTCAGTCGACTAACCCGCATTTCTTACATACAAGTATACGGCTATGACTGCCATTTTGCAAAAAAAACGCCAAAGAAATTGATAAAGAACCCCTTTCTTCGCAACCAGATCCAAAGAACACAGGCTACTGATGCTCCGGCACCATCGGCAAAGATATCGTAAATACTGACAAACCTCCCCGGAATGAAAGATTGGTGAATTTCATCAGTAATGCCATAGAGAATACAAAATAGCACAGTAAATACCATTACATTACGAGGCTTGGTTCTTTTCTGGTTCTCACTGAAAGCAAATAGTATTGTGCCCGCCAAAATACCATAGACAATCATATGGCCTAACTTGTCGACGCCCGGTATCGCGGGGAGGGAGAGCTGCTCCCCGGTCTGATGCGAAAGAAAAAAAATGGTCCCCATAGTGATTACCATGGGAACCATGCGTAACATTATCTTTACCATCCGGTTCATGTGCCGGTCGATTCTTCCGGATGAGGCAAATGTACTTTTTTTAGCTGTTCCTCACTGAATTTATTGCGAATCCGTTTCATGGCCGCATCGAGTTCCCGTCCCGGAGAACTCTCCAGCAACCGGACCGTCTTATCGACATAATCGGTGATTTCAATATGATTATCGCCAACAGTAAATGTGTGGCTCCAGTTAATTTCGATGGTCTCGGAATTTTCGTCAATGGGTGCGTCTAATGCTTCTCCGCCTTTGGCAACCTGGACACAATCACATTCGGTCATCTCCATAAGCCAGGCATCCCCCTGTGCTGTCGAGAAAAAGAAAAAGACCCCGAGTTCACGAAATCCTACCCTTTTGTTCATGGCATCCTGCTGGATTTTTTTCACAGCACTCATCAGGGTAATCATCAGAGCCTGTTGCTGAGTGTTCTGCGGCTTTATTCTTGATTCTTTCAAAGCACAGCAATGTTTAAATTTCTTCCCGCTTTGACAGGGACATTTTTCATTTCTGCCGATCTTCGCCATTTATAATCTCCCAACACTTTCTAGAATATTTCTTTTGATAAGCTCGTAAAAAAAACTATGAACATTTACTATACCCGCAATCGTGACAGGTTTCACACCCTTCTTCAAAGCGAAGAGGGCCCGAGCATTCAGGACATATAGAAGAAAATCCCTGTTGAGTACCAGCCAAAAATGACTTGAACAGTTTACCTAGCTGTGCAGGCAGATCCTGCATATGACCGCTTGATCTATCCAGCTGCTTAATGATTTCATCCATAGGTACATTGAATCTCAACGCCAGGGAAACCAGCCGGCAAGTAGTTGTCCACATAGTCGATTTATCTTTTAAATCGATACGGTTATCGAAAGGAAACTTAGCAAAAACTTCCATCGGTTTTTCGTTCTCATCAAAACAGACGATAATATATACAGATTTCTGAAACTGATCTTTAACGCGATATCGCTTGGCATCAAGTGTGTCCGGAAGATTTTGTTTTATCGGTCCTTTTTCAGAAACCATTGCGGTTTGCTCTTTTGCGGACCCATCCTTGGTGTTCAAAACCTGATGATCCCTTGAACCGTCCCGATAAACCGTAAGTCCTTTGCAGCCGAGCTTGTACCCGCTGATATAGGACAGCTTCACCTCTTCTCGAGATGCATTATTCGGCAGATTAATAGTTTTGGAAATAGAGCTATCCACACCGCTTTTCTGCAGGATTCCCTGCATTTGAATATGATCTTCCGGTTTGATGTCCTGAGCGGTACGAAAAATTTCCTGCCACTTCCCGGGAATTTCCTCATGACCTATAACCGTTCCGGTGTCGGCAACCTTAGTCAAAAGTTTATCCGAAAAAAATCCCTCTTCCCTGGCAATTCGTTCGAAGTACCTGTTCACCATGATAAGCCTGTCACCATCCATAACATGCTTTACCATAACAATGGAGAAGTAGGGTTCACAACCTGAGGCGCAATCCGCTATCATGGAGACCGTTCCGGTCGGCTGGATAGAGGTAAGTGCTGCATTTCTGCGCGGCTTATATTTGTTTAACTTGGGATCATAGGCAGGAAACGGTCCTTTTTCCACGGCCAACTCTATTGAACGTTCTTCAGCTGCATCTCTGATAAAACGCATCACCTTGCTGCTCACATCCCTGCCTTTATCGCTGCCGTAAGGAATTTCCAGCTGGATAAGCATATCATGGAGCCCCATAATTCCCATACCGATTTTCCTTGTCTTCAAGGTCATCTCTTTAATCTCGGGGATAGGGAAACGATTGCAGTCTATGACATTGTCGAGAAACACCGTAGCTGTCCGTACAACTTGCTTTAATCTGTCATAATCAATCTTGCCGTTCTTGATGAAGTTTGACAGGTTAACAGAGCCTAAATTGCAACTCTCATAAGGAAGCAGCCATTGTTCACCACAGGGATTGGTCGCTTCAAAATCGCCAAGCTGAGGTGTCATGTTGTCTTTATTGGCGGTATCAATGAAGAGTACTCCCGGCTCGCCGTTATGCCAGGCAAGATCAACGATTTTCTCATACAGCATTCTGGCATTGAGCTGGCTCACGGCTTCTCCGGTCGATGGTTCGATCAGGTCAAAGTCGGCATCATCTTCTACAGCCTGCATAAATACATCGGTAATAGCAACGCTGAAATTGAAATTGTTGAAGTTGTCCTGATCCTCTTTTGCGGAAATAAAATCGAGGATATCCGGATGGTCTACGCGCAAAACACCCATATTGGCGCCGCGTCTCTTTCCCCCTTGCTTGATGGTCTCGGTCGCCGCATCAAATACGGCCGCAAAAGAAAGAGGTCCGGAGGCCACCCCTTGAGTCGAACGCACGGAAGCGTTCTTTGAGCGCAGACGGGAAAATGAATACCCTGTCCCCCCACCGGTTTTATGGACAAGAGCACCATTTCGAATAGCAGTAAAGATACCATCCATAGAGTCTTCTATCGGCAGGACAAAACAGGCGGAAAGCTGCCCGAGATCTGTTCCGGCATTCATGAGGCAGGGAGAGTTCGGCAGAAAATCCAGCCGGTAGATTATGTTAAAAAAATCTTCCCGAAGCTGCTCATGATTTTCTTTATCTATATCAACTTCCGCGACCGCATTTGCTACGCGTTGAGCCAAAGTTTCCCATGTCTCGATCGCGTTCCCTTTTGAATCTTTCAGATAATATCGTCTTGCGAGTACTGTTTCGGCAGTACTCGTCAAAACCTGTTTAGTCAAATCAGGTGTCATGCAGTCCCTCTTTCGATGTATTTTTTATTATTATGGGTTTCTTGTAAGATGAAATGTACTCAATTCAGCGTGCAAAATGAGCGTGTATAATCGTTATGCAGCAGATGTTCAGTACCAAACGACAATGCTTTTATACACCACATTTATGGTCAGCTCAAGCCCCAAACTACAACATATGGTATCTTTTGTCGAGAGATACACAATTTCGGGCGCTTCGGGGAAAAATATTTTTTTCAACAAAAAAAACATCTTGATGATATTTTCTTGCGACCCATAGTGTGTCGGAAAATTCATTTGTGAAGGTCAGACATTGCTTATTACACAACTGTCAGAAATCTATAACTAACCCGGATTTCTCACCAGTCGAGGTTGCCGTGTATCCGAGAAGTGAAGCAATGAACTATAGTTGCCTATGTTCATTGCTTCAGCGACGAAAGAGACGCGGTGAGATCGGCTGGCCTTTGGTGAACATTGTGAAAATTTCAGATTTAAAAAGTGAAAACTCAACTATATTATGAAATTTACACAATGTTCATGAGAAATCCGGGCTAAAGGATGTA
>JBARUR010000252.1:0-2793 GCA_049645845.1 Desulforhopalus sp.
AACTTTCTCTAAAATCAACACAATGTTCACAAAAGGTCAGTCCATGCGACGCCATCTTCGTCAGTATTTTGTCAGTGAACATAGACTACTATAGTTCACTACCAAAAACTTTGAAGCTGACGCCGCCTGAACTGATGAAAAATACGGGCTAAGGACAGCAAGCCTGCTTTAAAACTTGGTTATTGGCGGAATCTAAATACTCTTTATCTTTGTCATTGCGCTCCATGGCACACGAAGGTGGAGCTTATCTTAAGCTTCTACGAGGCGCTGCAAAATTCTAACATAACGACTCACTATAACTCACCGAAATATTAGTTTTTTTCGCGCCCGATACATGAAGCTGTGCTGGAGTTTTGAAAGTAGAATCTTCAGTTCTTCTACTCTTCAGCTTTTAGGGCTTCGCGCACAGTTTCCCGATCAGCCACTCGCTGTTGAAAAGCCATAAGGTTTTCAAGGTCAGAAATTGCGAGTTTAACATAATCGGCCCATTGGGTAACTGTGAAGACATAGGCATCAGCCACCGTGAATGTGTCACCTGTGACAAAGCTCCTGCTGCTCAACTGCTGGTCTACCCACTCATATTTCTTGCGAAGAGTTTGGAGGATGATAGTCCTGGCCTCCTTGGGATATTCCGAATTGAACAGGGGCGAATACGACTTGTGCAGCTCAGAAGTAGTGAAGTTTTGCCATTCAAGGACACGGTAGCGTGCAATATCGCCGACAGGTGGCAGAAGGTCCTCACGTTTAGCATGCTCAGCTATATATTGACATATCACCGGGCCTTCAGTGATATGTTGGCCATTGTCGAGTTCCAGCAGCGGAACCTGCCCACGCGGACTGATGGCATAGTAATCCCCACCGTCTGCAAGTTGGTGTGTGCCAAGATTGACGCGCTCAAGCGTAAAGGGCAAACCGGTTTCCCGAAAAATAATATGCGGCGCCAGAGAGCATGCACCTTTGGAATAATAAAGTTTCATAAGTGTTTCTCCTGTAGAATTGAATGTCGCTTCCTCACAAAATCCTAATGATGACCTCATCCGGATATCTCCTTGATAGAGGTAAAGCGGACCTGGCTTTCTGTCAAACTGATTGCGCCGGGAATTGAAAGCGTAAACCAGATACACTGACAACCATTATGTTTTATGGGTCATCAGAGAGTTTCCAGCGGGAAAAAGGACCGCCTCCCCGAACCTCTACACCCAGTTCCCGAAGCCACTGGGCGACCACTTTGTTACTGTTGTGGTACAAAGAATAAGGCACGGGATGTGGGACAAAATCTACACCATACGTTGGGTTATGATGAATGTGTTGTCGATTTTCTGCAAAAATATGCTCCAATCTTGTATTCAGGAAGTCAACCCTGTCTCTTTCCACCATGACAGAAATAATGTTTTCAATATTGACCTGTACAGCCAGGCGTACCGATTCTTCCAGCGGAGCGGAAGAAATTTTTTGACGGCCGAGGGCAGCTGAGCTTGATAGCAACAAGGCACGGAAGGCCGCTTGAAAGCCTCTTTTATTCAGGACGTACCAATGCCAATCTCCATAGGAATACCTGATCATTTCGCAGTCTGCAGGCAAAACAAGGCTGGAATGACGCCCATGATCGAGAAGAAACACCTGCGTCGGATTTGAAGGTGAAGCTGGAGCAATGAGGGTATACCCACATCCGGTAAGAAAAATCAAACAGAGCAAAAAAGCTGCAGAAGTTAAAAGGCCGATTGCTGTTTTGGGAAGAAAAATGATTTTTGAAATTGCAGATGTTTTTTCCGCTTTTTTAATCATGGATGGATTTATCCAGAAGTGATGGAAACAAAACCCCGGCAGTGGTTTACGGCAAAATATAATCTTAGCATTCTCGCAGAAATTGATGCTTGTATCTACTCGAAAGACATCCTTATCAATACCCCACCGGACTCGCTTCGAAATCTCGATGCTTTGCTCATATCGTTCGCGAGCGTGTTGTTGCGGCGATGGTTCCCCTGAAGTGGAATCGCCAATCACTTTAAGTGAATAAAATAGTGCTGATCAAGTTCAAAAACAAGACCATGTCAAGGGTCAGGTTTTCTGTTGCCTCAACTAATTTATATGTTTCCGCTGGCCTTCACACCGTAAAAAGATCAATATTTATAAAGGAATGAGAGGATCCCAGGTTAGGAAAATTTTACGATGCGGCGATTCGTGCCAGCTTAGGGACCGAGATTGTCCTTCCCCTGTTAATGAGCGGAATTTTATTTCAGTGGAGGGAAAAGAGGCTTTGGTTGCCGAAATAGTCAACCAGGCTCGCAAAATTATCTTCGGTTATCTCGCTGATTCTTGATTTCCCGAGCGTTTTTTTCAACGCAATTCATGCAGTCTCTTGACCATGGGGTTTCGACTTGGATTACTCTTTGATAGTCATATGTGCCTTTGCCAAAGATTATAACTATCGACAAATTCGGGAAACAAGCTTTTTCAGACGGACATGGGCTGCATCGATATCGGCGAGACAGGCAAAGGCCTTGACCTCATCAGCGTGGGCTGGATTAAAACCGCTGCATAAAGAGTGACGACCGAGCAGCGCGGTTACAAAGGCGCGCTCCAGTCGATCCCCCGGCTCATCCGACTGGTTTGTCTCGGTTAAATTATACCAGGCACGAAACTGGGACTTATCCAAGGACTTCCGCGCCTCCTGCTGAAGTCCCAGGGTCGCACTAAATCCATGCCGGAACAGATCAGTTATGCACCAGACTTCCAGCAGTTCGGCTGCCTTGGCTGCTGCGCCGTCCGGCAGACGGTTTTCCTCCTGGACCA
>JBARUR010000253.1:0-3569 GCA_049645845.1 Desulforhopalus sp.
TAACTCCATATCTTCAACATTATCCGCAGCGACGGGTTTTTCCTCTTTGCTTGAAGGAGTTCCGAACAGGTTTCTTTCCAGAATTATTCGGTAGTCATATTTTTCTTCCTGCTTATCCTTCCCTGCCAAGTCATCTCCAACTGCAACAGTATCCGAAACCGCTGCCATTTCAACAGGAGGCTTTAATACAAAATATTCCAGTGCCTGATATCCTCCTTCAACAATACCAATACAAAGTAAAGTAATGAGCAGTAAAGGAAATAAATCAGTTATTCGAGCTGCCATAATATATCACGTACTGAATCTGAATAATGGTCTTTGTACAGTGCCGCCGATTTTAAAGGGCAGAGCTGTCGCTTCATATTTTTCTAATAGACGTTGAACAAACTGCTGTTCCTCTGGATGGTTTCTTAAAAAAGCAGCATCAGGTTCCAGATAGCCATTTATGTTGATATTACTCATTAATAAGGGAGAATCCAGCTGCATTTCTCCGATGAAGCTCGCAACAATATCTTTGCCCGCAAGTTCTCCGTTGGCAAAAGTTACAGTGCCTTTTTGCTGACGAAGGTCTACGGCAAGATGATCGTATTCGATTGTGGAGAGGGATAATATCGGCTGCAGGAGGCTCATACTGCCGGAAAGAATCTGTGCAACTCCTGTGCCGACACCATCGCCGGGAGTATCTGTTGATGCCTGATAACTGCCTGCGAATTCAAAACTGCCCGAAATTTTTCTGTCGGAGATCCCTATACTTTCGGCAAGACTTCCGGCTTCAAGACCTTCGAAATAAATATCTGTGAGTTGAAAAGTTTCCGCCTCTCTGTCGATATCAAGTCTTGCTTCAAAAAGACCTGAATACATTTCACCCGATATCCTGAAGGTCTTCCAGAATTGCGGTAATTCCGGAGTGACTGCCAGTCTGTCGACAATCATCTCAGTTTCCTGACCGTTGATCGTACGAGTGATTTCGATAGCTTCCAAGACTGCGGAAAAAGGAAAATCATAAACGAAACGACTGATATTGCACTCGCTGCCGGGAGATAACCGTTCGATGTGCTGCTCAGAGTATGTTTTGAATTTCTCCGCCGGAAAGCGCACATACAATAACAGTGCAATGAGCAGCACAGCAAAAACAATGTAGAACAATGAGCGGAATGAGAAGACGGATCGAACCATTTTTATACCTTTTTCTCAAAGGTTACGATCTGCAGAATGGAGTCAAAATATCCCTGCTTATCGCCGCTCTCCTGAACGGAAAACCTTCTTATAAAGACAACATTTTCATCCGATTCAACCAGACGAAGAAAGCCGACAAGATCGTTGAGAGTAATTTGCTGAAGTTTCATCTCCACCATCGCTTCATTCAGCTCATCGCCGACAACCGTCGATGGTTTCATATACATTATCTGCTTTTTTACTTTTGCTTCAGTTGCCTGCCGGTCAAGAAAAGTAAAAAGGGTAAAACCTGATTCCCTTTGATCTATTCTGGCCTGGACCGTTCCTTCCTCACTTTTCAGGGTATAATATTCCTGCTGCAGCTCCCTGATCTGGTTGAGTTCCTGTTTTTTTCTCGAAATCGATCTTTCGAGACTCTCCTGGGCATCAAGGACAGGAATGATCACCAGCTGCAGCACAGCAAAGCAAAGGACAAAGCCGATTCCCCCAAAAACCACCCATTTTTCACGACTGCTGAGTTTTTCTATTCCGGATTTCTGCCAAATATCACGCAGAAAAGTATTATTGAACCAAGAGGCCATAATTATTACCTGGCAAGTTCCAGTTTAAGTTCGAAGTTCACTTCATCTCCTGTGTTTGATTGATTTGCGGAGCTGATGATGACATCTGAAAAAAATCGTGATTTGACAAGTTCTTTCTGAACACTGTCAACCGTATTAAAGTCACCGGTGACGGCCCTCAATCTGATAGTATCCATATCTGCAACCATTCGAACGACCTTCACAGAATATTCAGCAGGAATTCGAGCTGAAACTTCAGCCAGGAGTTCGATGATGGTATGTCCGGCACCACCAGGTCTGTATGTTGCCCTGATCTCATTATTTGCAACCTGAAGCTGCTGAACAGGGTTGACGATGCGTGTTACTTCCGGGAGTGTTTCTTTGAAAACTTCGGTGATCTGCTGCCGTAAAAGTTCATGCTCCGTGCTCATTGTAGAATGTTTATATCCCGCATAAGCCATTGCAGAAACAACTATCAGGCAGAGAGGAATAGCAATCTTCAGCAACAGATCACGATGTTCCCGCAGCGATTTCTTCTTTCTGAAATCATCCTTGCGAAAATTAAATCCTCCACTCTTTTTACCATTTTTATAAACCTGTGCAAGGATTCTGTCCATGAGCTCAGGCTGATAAAGACTTTGGACCTCCGGTTCAATCTTTACAAAAGGTTGCGCACTCTGCCTGAATACCTCTATTTCCACTCCGCCAAAGAGCGGTGCCAACATAGATGATGCGGTTTCAGCCCTTGCCTTGGAACCGGTCAGGTAGATCTTGAAATTCAAACCATCATTATTGAGAAGGTGAGAGGCATGTACTGTTTGTTTTACATTCTGCAGGAAAACACTATCAACCAAAGATCCGCTTTCGGCTTCCGTCGGAAGGCCCAGAGATCGTATAAGTGCAACCTGTCTGTTTCTGACAATGAACAAAGTCGCCCAACATGTACCGATATCGATCAGCAGAAAGTCTTCGGCCAGTCCTGCCGCAATTGTTAGTGCAGTCGACAAGCCGCTGATTCCGATGTTATCCGGATTAATTCCGGCAGCAGACAATACCGAAAGATGAGCAGCCAGCTCTTGACGGCTGATCATGGCCGCGACAATTTCCGAATTCGCCGATTCGGTCTTGGCAACAATGAAATCGATGAGCAGGCTGTTAATATCGACAGGAGAATGGTCGACCAGCTCAAAAGGAAGCGCCTGTTCAATTTTATTACGGTCCGAAAAAGGCAGCGAGACATTTCTAAACGAAAAGTACTCAGCCCCAAACATTACCACACACCGATCGTTGACAAAACCGGTCTGCTCTTTAATCTGGTTTATTGCATCTTCAAAAGATTGCCCCGCTCTGTCGACAGTACCACAGCTGGTTACCCTGGTAATTTTAGAGCTGCCGTCCACCACAACTGCTGAGACTGCATCTTTATGGATATCGAGGCAAAACAAGGTTTCCGCCATATATTACTCCGTTGTTTTTCCGATCAGCTTGACCTCGCCATCAGAGCGTTCAGCCAAGGCCACAACACTGCGTGACAGCGTATCGAACACGCCTGTGGCGATTATTTTAAAATAGGTGCTTGATGTGGTCAATAGAGATTGATTTAACACAATATCTCCAGGCCAGCCATCTACCTCTTTGTACCAGCCGATATTCGTAAGACTTTCTTCATTTTCCTTCTCGCTCCTATACTCTGCTAGTTTTGCCAACAGATCATCGGTTATAAGAGGATCCATACTTTTTATGACCAGAAGCGGTGCGGTACTGATGTTCATTTTACCATCATCGCCATTTACTGTCAGATAATCGGCCAGCCCCGGTTTTTCTCCGGCCCCA
>JBARUR010000254.1:0-9165 GCA_049645845.1 Desulforhopalus sp.
AGGACATACGGATAATATCCCTATAGAAGGCTCACAATTTGGCAATTGGGATCTATCAGTCGCTCGATCCGTTTCAGTTCTCGGCTATTTTACACATAGCGACCTCCTTCCTCTTGACCGAATGGCCGCCATTGGGTATGGCGCAGAGCGTCCAATAGTCGCCAATCAAGACGAGGAATCCAGAGCCCAGAACAGGCGGGTTGATTTTGTACTCAAACTCCAAAGCAACAGATCGCAAATAAATCTGCCCATATCAAACAATACGCTGCCCCTATAAAACAGGGCGTAACACAACATGATGTAATTATCAGTAATTAATAATTGCTAATTCGTAAAATCCTAAAATTTCAGATGGCTAAGTAAAAAAGATGGCTGAAAAAAAAGACGCGGCAGTTGACAAAGGTGGAGGCAAAAAAAAGCTTTTTATCATCATAGGATCGGTGGTTCTTATTCTCCTGCTTGGTGGTGGTTTTGGTGCCTGGTACCTGATGAAGGCAAAACCTGTCCCTGAACCGCCAAGTCCTGGAGAGCAAGTTCCTGTACCGGCACTCAATCAGCAGTCACAGATAGGCCCCATGGTTAATATTGATGAATTTATTGTCAATATTATTAGTGGAGACGCAGCCCATTATGTCAAAGCGTCCATTACTGTCGAGTTGACCAATGAAGCGGTTCAAGGCGAAGTTCAACAGAGAATGCCGCAAATGCGCGACGCTATCCTCATGTTGATAGGGAACAAAACTTTTGAAGAATTACAGGATCTGCAGGGGAAAAAGCAGCTCAAAGCAGAACTTCAGAGCAGGATCAACTCCTTCCTGCAAACCGGAAAAGTAACATCGGTCTATTTCACGAATTTCGTCGTTCAATAGTATACAAGGCATTCTGGAAAACCCATGGATCCTATCCTCAAAAAATCAGAAATCACCGATCTGCTGAATGCAATCAGGAACGGCAAGGTCTCACTCGATCTTGACGACAATGAACAGAACTCCTTTCTGGCATGCAGCCCCTTAAATCTGTTTCAGCTTGCCCGTCCGGATAGAGAACAGTTCAGAATACCAAACTTCGATATTATCATTGACGTCTTCTGCAGGTCATATGCCACTTCCCTGACCAACCAGCTGCAACGAACGTTCTCTATCACCAGAACGGCTCTCGAGACTTTTGAATTCCAAAAATTTATGGCCGACAAGAACCAGCCGGGTGGTATCGGTATTCTTGACATGCCTCCTCTGAAGCATGGAGCTCTTATTATTCTTGACCCTAAGCTCTCGTTTTCGTTAATTGAAATCATGCTGGGTGCCTCAAACGACTTGGAATCGCCTCAACTGGATCGTCGACTGACCACAATTGAGCTTACTATACATAAAACTATACTTACCGATGCATGCCGGGATCTGAACAAAGCCTTTTTCCAGTTACTCGATCTGAATACCACTCTTATCAAATTGGAGAATAATGCCCGTCTGGTTTCCATTGTTGAACCTGAGGCAGAAGTCATAGTAGGGACACTTCTGGTGAAAGTGGGCGAATATTCAGGCGAAATCCACCTGGTTTTCCCTTATGCGACCCTTGAACCGTTGCGCGATCTGCTGAGAGAGCTGCTCAATATATCAACCACCAGCAGAGGTACCTGGCAGGATGTTCTGGAGGATGAAGTTTTAGAAATACCTGCATGTATTACCGCTCAGTCCGGTAAAATCACCCTCTCGGTAAATCAAATTTTGAACATGGAACTCGGCGATATTCTCAGTCTCGATTATGACCCAAGCGCTCCACTTAAAGTTCTGGTTGAAGAAAAAGTTAAATTTTCCGCCATCCCCGGAACACATAATGGCAAAAAGGCTATCAGTCTTACAGGCATCATTAATTAAGGACGTAAAATGGATATGAACACAAATAAAAACAGCCGGCCCGACCCGGACGAAATCAAAGAGCTTTTACAGGATCCTAATCCTCAACAAAAGTCTCCCCGTTCTTCATCTGAACCAAAAAACGGCAGAGGACTTAATTTTCTCTATGACATCCCCCTGCAGATCTCCGTTGAAGTCGGAAGAAGTAAGATACTCCTCAGGGATTTATTGAAAATGGGTGAAGGGTACGTCATTGAACTGGATAAACTTGCCGGAGAACCACTTGATCTATACGTAAACTCAAAGCTGATCGCCAAAGGTGAAGCTGTGATGGTGGGAGATAAATTCGGTATACGATTGACCGATGTGATAAGCACCGCAGATCGAATCGAGAACCTTGGATAAGAGTTCTATTATGCCTCTCCATAAATATAAATTGTCGGTTCTGTTTTTTCTCTTTCTGATCCAGTACTTTCATCCAGCAGAATTATTTGCAGCCACTTCACCGGCAGATGATGCAGCGGATTATTTTCGGGTTATCTGGGGATTGCTCGTTGTCCTTGGCATCATATTGATATTATATGGCTTTTTAAGAAAACGCTTTTCTCTTCTTGCAACAGGCGCCCATCAACATATACAAATCATAGAACTCAAGCCTCTCATGGGCAAAAAGGCTCTCTGCCTCATAAATGTCAAAGGCCAGGAGCACTTAATTGGCATCAGCGGTGACAATATCACGCATATTGCTGCCCTTACCCCCCAATCTGATTCATCTTTTGCTGAAGTGTTGCAATCAACAGGAGTAAAAAACCGATCATGACCAAAAGGTTGCAACTTGCCTTCCCCGTAGTATTGCTTTTCTTCATATTCTTCTGCTCCTTTTTTGTCCTGACAAATGATGCCGGTGCAGTCGGACTCCCGACTATTACTTTTGGAGTTGAGGATGCAAATACTCCGGGCCAGGTGTCAAACGCACTGCAGGTATTATTTCTGCTGACTATACTCTCCGTTGCACCGGCTATTCTGCTGATGACAACGTGCTTTACCAGGATTGTCATTGTCCTCGGCTTTGTCCGGCAAGCAATGGGAACCCAGAATATGCCGCCTACACAGGTTATTCTCGGCCTCTCCCTGTTTCTTTCCTTTTTTGTTATGTCGCCGACATTTAACAAAATCAATGAAGAGGCATTGCAGCCCTATTTAAATGAGCAGATTGATCAACCGACAGCACTCGATAAAGCGATAACGCCTATGCGGGATTTCATGTTCAGCCAGGTCCGCGAAGCCGAGTTGACCTTACTGACAGAAATTACCATGGACTCTGAACCTACGGACCGTGACGATGTCCCGACCATGACTCTTATTCCTGCCTTTATGCTGTCTGAGCTGAAAAGAGCATTCCAAATGGGATTCATGATATATATCCCCTTTTTGGTCATTGATATGATAGTTGCGTCGATACTTATGTCCATGGGAATGATGATGCTTCCCCCGGTTATAATTTCCATGCCCTTCAAACTGCTGCTTTTTGTTCTCGTTGATGGCTGGAGTCTTGTTGTCGGCTCATTAATAAAAAGTTTCGGCGGATAATAAAAAAGCTATGACAACATTTTACTTGATAGAGGACAGCAGAATATGAATCCGGAAATGGCCGTTGATATATGCCGTAAAGCTATTCAAACTATCCTGATGTGTTCTGCACCAATGCTTATTGTCGCGCTTATAGTCGGCCTGATGGTTTCAATTTTTCAGGCGGCAACGCAGATAAATGAACAGACACTTACCTTTGTTCCTAAAATCGTCGCAGTCTTTTTGACCTTGCTTATTTTCGGATCCTGGGTGATTAAAATTTTAACTGTTTTTACCGTAGGCCTGTTTGATCTCATGGTCACTCTGTGACGGCTTATGGACATCCAGCTCATTCCTGTTGAACAATTCCAGACCTTTCTTGTTGTAACAAGCAGGGTTGCAGGTTTCATCGGTGCTATTCCGGTCATTTCATCTGCTCAGGCTCCTGGAAGAATTAAAACTGCACTGGTTGTCGCCATCTCGCTTGCAGTCTTTCCGGTAATGTCCGGGGCTGTCCCAAATATCAGTTTTTCCCCACTTCCCTTTATGTTGCTGGTCATATCTGAACTCCTCCTGGGGCTGCTGCTCGGTCTTGTAGCCAGACTTATTTTCACTGCGGTGGAGTTTGGGGCAACTGTCATTGGCTATCAGATGGGTTTTGCCGCTGCGGAAGTTTTTGATCCCCAGAACCAGCGGCAGGTAGCACTTATTTCCCAATTTCAAAATATCTTTGCTATTCTCATTTTTCTGGCCATTAATGGTCATCACCTGTTTCTGCAAACCGCCATACGCTCCTATGAACTCCTCCCGCCGGGACAGCTTGACTTGTCCGGACAGGCTGTTCCATATCTGATGGAACTCGCATCACACATGTTCTCAATTGGGGTGCAATTCAGCGCTCCGGTTCTTGCTGTTCTTCTACTGTCAGGTCTTATTCTCGGGGTGCTTGCCCGAGTATTTCCCCAATTGAATGTTTTTCTGCTCTCATTCCCTATTAACATAGGCGCTGCCTTCATAGTCATTGCTTTGACACTCAGTATGGTTTCAATCCTGATTAGACGGGAATTTGACATCCTTGGGGAACGTTTTGTTCTGCTTCTTCAATATCTCAATCCATTATGACGTGTGGACACTTCAAACGGGGCGTCAACTGAAAAGAAGGGTTTTAGGTGTAGTATTTGCAAAAGCATTTCAGTGACTTTCTTAAGTTGATATTTGGTAAAACCTGAATTTTTCGGTTTTTACCCTAGTTCCCATGCGGTGCATGGGAACCTTTTATGGATGCGTTGCATCTTGCTGTATATCAACTCTTTTTGCGTCAGTATTAGAAGATTAAGTCACCATGCAACGCATGGGGACCAGCCCCAAAGTCAACGGAAGTGTTGTTCTCTAAAAATCTAACCATCCACACAATAGTCAATGGCAGAAGAAAGTCCTTCAGGGGGCGAAAAGACAGAAGCGCCGTCATCAAAACGGCGAGACGACTTTCGCAAGAAAGGTCAGATAGCCCAGAGTAAAGAGGTCCAGACCGCCGCGCTTTTTACCATTATCCTTCTCTTCTGGGTGTTTTATCTTCCTACCTTCTGGGACGGGATGACAGAGCTCATCTTTTTTATCTGGCAATCAAGTGATTACGAGATAACACCTGTCTCTATCATCACCCTGTCGACATTCCTCCTGCAAAAAATCGCTTGGCTTATTGCCCCGCTCTTTGTTCTCGTTTTAATTATCGGTTTTTTCTCAAGTGTTTTCCAGTTCGGCTGGTTACTGACCGCTAAACCTCTCATCCCTGATTTCTCAAAACTTAATCCGATAACGGGAATGGCCCGTTTTTTTTCTAAAAAATCTTTTATAGAGGTGGTCAAATCTCTTTTGAAAGTCATTCTCGTTGCCTGGGTTGCTTTTTCGACGGTCATCGATAATTTTGAAGAGGCCCTGATTCTCGTTGATACTTCTATCGGCACAACTATTAGCTATCTCGGTAGAATCGCAACACTTATTTTAGCGAAAGTCTGTGCAGTTCTCATTCTCATAGCATTTCTCGATTTTCTTTTTGTTAAATGGGAACTCGAAGAAAAAATGAAAATGACCAAACAGGAAGTAAAAGAAGAGTACAAACAAAGTGAGGGAGATCCTCACATAAAGGCCCAGATCCGCGCAATCCAGCAGGAAATGGCTCGAAAACGAATGATGGCGGAAGTGCCGAAGGCGGATGTCATCATCACCAACCCCACCCATATCTCTATTGCAATTCGTTATGATTCCAAAGAGATGTCCGCCCCTGTCATTATAGCCAAAGGTGCCGACCTGGTTGCAATGAAGATAAGGGAAATTGCCAGAAAACATGATATTGCCATTATTGAGAACCCGCCAGTGGCTCGTTTATTGCATAAGCTGGACATAGGAGAAAACATACCGGAGGATCTCTTTAAGGTTGTCGCGGAAATTCTCGCACACGTATATTCACTGGCACCCAGCAAGAGGACATAAGAGCCTTGGTGGTAACGTTCAAACTCTTATTATTAAAATATTCTCTGTTTTTTGTTTTATCATTATTCCTCTGGAATAAGGCTCTAACACCCCCACAAGAGGGTAAAAATATAATCTGTAAGGCAAGATGAATTGATGGAACTGGCTAACATACATAACAACCAGATAGCTCTGCGCTTAAAGCAGCTTTTCGGACGCAGTGATGTTGTCGCTGCGTTGGGCCTGGTTTCCATCCTGATGATCATGATCATTCCCCTGCCGTCGATCATGCTGGATCTGTTTCTTTCCATGAACATCACTATCGCCCTGCTTATTCTGATTATTAGTTTATACACGGTAAAAGCCACCGATTTTTCCATTTTTCCTTCGATTCTTCTTACCACTACCCTGTTCAGGCTTGCGCTGAATGTTGCCTCTACCCGTCTGATTCTTATTCATGGTCATGAAGGTCAGGGTGCCGCCGGTTCAGTCATTCAGTCCTTTGGGCAATTTGTCGTCGGCGGAAACTATGTGGTCGGTATTGTTATTTTTGCCATCCTTGTGCTTATCAACTTTATGGTTATCACCAAAGGTGCCGGTCGTGTGGCTGAAGTTGCTGCACGTTTCACCCTTGATGCCATGCCCGGAAAACAGATGGCAATTGATGCTGACCTCAATGCCGGGCTGATTAATGAAGATGAAGCAAGATCCCGGCGGGAGCATATCTCCAAGGAATCCAGTTTTCACGGGGCCATGGACGGTGCATCCAAATTTGTCAAAGGCGATGCCATTGCCGGGATTATTATTACTTTTATTAATATCGGTGCCGGTTTTATTATCGGTGTTGCTCAGAAAGGAATGCCGATGGCAGAAGCAGCGGCAAATTATAC
Organism: Desulforhopalus sp.; assembly: GCA_049645845.1. Lineage (GTDB taxonomy): Bacteria > Desulfobacterota > Desulfobulbia > Desulfobulbales > Desulfocapsaceae > Desulforhopalus_A. Next base: position 6,782 of record JBARUR010000254.1, read on the forward strand.
TATCCTGACAGTTGGCGACGGGCTCGTCGGCCAGATTCCCGCACTGATCATCTCGACCGCAGCCGGACTTCTGGTAACAAGGACCACCGGTGATAAAGATTTCGGCAGCGACCTGCAAACTCAATTTTCCCTTAATACCGTTGCCCTGTGGGTAGTTTCGGGTATTCTTATTGTTATGGCCCTGATCCCGGGACTTCCGTTCTTCCCTTTTCTTATCCTCTCGTTATGCCTTGCAGGACTTGCGTTCCACCTTGACAAGTCGAGAAAGGTCGCTGCTGAAGAAGTCGCTGAGCAGCAACCCGAACAGCAACCCGTCAAACGCGAAGAAAATTATGAGGAAATGCTTAATGTCGACATGCTGCAGCTTGAAGTTGGCTACGGGCTCATCCCTTTTGTTGATTCGGCCCAGGATGGCGAATTGCTAAACCGGATTCAATCAATTCGTAAACAGTTTGCCATGAACAACGGTTTCATAGTTCCACCGGTCCATATTAAAGATAACCTGCAACTCTCACCCAATCAGTATTCCTTCTCATTAAAAGGGATCAAAGTTGCCGGTTCGGATATCCTACCCGGTCATTATATGGCCATGGATCCGGGAATGGTCACTGAAAGAATGCAGGGCATTGCAACCATGGAACCGGCTTTCGGACTGCCGGCAATCTGGATCACTTCGGACAAAAAAGACAGGGCTCAAATGGCCGGGTACACTGTTGTTGACTGCACGACCGTTATGGCAACTCATATCAGTGAGATAATAAAACAATACTCCCATGAACTGATTGGCCGCCAGGAAGTTCAGGGGCTGCTTGACAATCTTGCCAATACTTATCCAAAACTGGTTGAAGAACTGGTTCCCGGTGTTCTTTCTCTTGGCACGATAATGCGGGTTTTACAGAATCTCTTAAAGGAAGGTGTATCTATCCGCGACCTCCGAACCATCCTTGAAACCATGGCCGACTGGGCACCGACAACGCAGGATACTGATATTCTCACCGAATATGTACGTCATGCACTGGCCAGAACAATCAGCAGTGACCTGGCTGTTGACGGCGTTATTCCGGTCATCACCCTGGCCAAACCTGCCGAAGATGCCATTAGGAACGGTGTACAGCACAAGGAAACCGGAAGCTTCCTCTCGATAGACCCGGTCATTGCCCAGAGAATTCTTGACAATATAGGTAAAGCAATTCAACTCTTTGACGGCGGCAGCCGCCCAACCCTGCTCTCTGCCCCGCAGATAAGACCCTATGTTCGAAATTTGACTGAGAGATATTATCCGGCACTGACTATCCTCTCTCATAATGAAATTACCCCTAACCTTAAAATCAGATCTCTTGGAACGGTGAAACTGGATGCAAGTTAGAGTCTTTGAATCAGCAGACATGGCCTCGGGCCTGAAAAAGATTAAGCAGGAACTTGGTCCGAATGCCCTTATTCTCTCGACCAGAACCGTCAGAAACGGCAAACTTGGTATATTAGGAAAGCCAATGCTTGAAATAACAGCCGCTGTTGATACTGATTTTCCACAGCCAAAAAAAGATGAGCGAATGTTTACCAGTAAGGAAAATGAGCCTTCTTCTTACTCAACACCTGTGGGTAAAAATAAAACAGGTTTTCGTCATGTCGTTGATGATTCGGTCGAGCACTACCTCAACGATGAAAGACCATCTCCTGTTTCTTCCTTTTCCGATTCAAATTCCACAGCTGCCAATGCTGCCAATGCTGCCAAACCTTCACAGGAAGTAAAAAGAGAAGAACGAGCTGCTCTTAAAACCGATGATTATGGTTTGCACTGTGAAGTAAATGAATTGAAAGAGCTGGTAAAAAACCTTGCAGGACAGATAAGCAAAATTTCAGATAACGAAACAACCAAAAGCAAACAGACTGCCCTCCAGGTCAAAGACACAGATTTTGCCAACAGACTCACCGGCAACCCGATCCATGGAGACCATATCCTTTCTCTTCTTGTCGGAAGAGGAATCAATGTCGAAACATCCCGGACCATAGCCGGCTTCCTCAGGCAAAGCCTCACTGAACTCGAACTAAGCGATCCCGAAAATGTAACTCAGACTATTATTGCAACTATTCAGGATCTCATAGAGGTGAGTCCGCCGGTATTTGCATCCGGACAGTCTCAGCAACGGATTGCTCTTGTTGGACCGACCGGAGTGGGAAAAACCACAACATTGGCAAAAATTGCTGCTTCATACCTGAGCAAACATTCCAACTCGATTGCCATGATAACAATCGACACATACAGGATCGCGGCCGTTGAACAGCTTAAGGTATACGGTGAAATCATGCACCTGCCGGTCGATGTTGTTATTACCCCGGAACAACTTGAACAGGCCATTACCAGGCATAGCGACAAGGAGCTTATC
>JBARUR010000255.1:0-13372 GCA_049645845.1 Desulforhopalus sp.
TTGGTAAGTTCACTGAACAATGTACTGTATGCCTGTTCGTTCCCAAGATTTGAACGATGAGGAATAATTGCTATTTTTAATGTTTCTTGTGGTGGTTGGGAATACCCGGGTTTGGCAAAGAGACAGATTTCGAAGGTGAGGCAAAAGAGGAAAAACATTCCATACTTCGTTGTAACATGATGATTCATGATAGCTCCATTTCTTTCCAGATGTGAAAATCAAAGAACTCAAGCAACTGCATGAAAACATTTTTTAGGTCGATCTATGTTCTTACTGTATTTTCCAGAAAAATGTAAGGAATCGATACCTTGAAATAAATATCACTCTATGTGACAGATAAAGTCTCTTCAGATCTGCACAAAAATGGCGAGCATCTTCAGGATTTTTTCATCTGAGAAAAACCGGGCAGGGTAAATTTAAGGGTCACCTCCCCGGACTCCTTGTCAAGAGTAACCATTTTTTCGCTCCTCCCGGCGACTCCAAGTTTCTGTCCGGTAGCCATCTCCAGGAGTCCGCTGATAAAACCCATCCCCTGATTCAAGACTTCTTCCATCTTTTCTGCAGGCTGCTCGACCGGTCCATCCAGTACACTCTCCTGCTGTCCCTCTTGTTCTGGATCCACGTTCTCTTCCGCTGTAAAATCGACCTCCTTCTTCAGCACCTCCGGATTCAGAAAATGCGGCGTATCTTCAGCAAGTTCCTCAGTGCGCATCGACTCCGCCCGCATCATCTCGCCCTCTTCTCCCATCATCTCACGCAGCTGGTTGACCATCTCCTGACGTTTTTCCCTGGAGAGCATCACCTCATCCTTGCCGCCGTCAAAAACACCGCTAAAAAGATCTCCTTTTAATTTGATACCGGCCATGATCCGCTCTTCAATGCTATACTTTGCTATCAAATTGAGAACGTTGATACATTTGCTTTTCTGGCCGATCCGATTAACCCTGCCGATACGCTGATTCACCTTTGCCGGATTCCACGGCAGCTCAAAGTTCACCACGCAATCGGCAGCCTGAAGATTGAGCCCCGTTCCTCCGGCGTCCGTTGATAGAAACACCTTGCAGTCCGGATTGGAATTGAATTCATCAATCAGGGCCTGGCGTTTGACGACCGGGACCTTACCGGACAGTTCAACAAAGGGGATACCAACCCGGGAGAGATGTTTGCCGATAAGCATGGTCATGGTTGTCCACTCGCTGAAGATCACCACCTTTCGCCCATTCTGCTTAATGAGTTCATCAAGGATATTGGCCAGTTCATCAAGTTTTGGAGAGAAATTTGTTTCCCTATCTATCAAATACGTGGAATCACAGGTCTGCCGCATTTTCAGAAGCAGCGCCTGAATACGCCGCAAATCCATCGGCGTAAGAAATTTTTTGTTCAATAAGGGCAGAAGCGATTGGGAGTATCCAGCATGGATCTCCGCCTGTTCCTGATGAAGATCGATATAGTAATCGTTGACAATCAACTCGGGCAGCTCATCCAGCACTTCTTCTTTTCGGCGGCGAATGACTAGAGGTTTGAGCTTTTCATGTAAGGTGTTCAGATTGACATATCCTAGGATATCTCCTTTTTTACGCCGACTGAGAAGAAAGTGGTCGGCGGCAAACTGCCAGAGAGGGCTGAGCCGTTCCGGGTCGAGAAACTGCACCAGAGAATAGACATCCTCCAGTTTATTCTCCAAAGGAGTACCGGTGAGCACAATTGCATGCTGCCGCGGCAGATTCTTTACCGCCTCGGCGGTTTTGGTCTCGAAATTTTTTATCCGCTGCGCCTCATCGAGGATGATCACATCCGGTTTGAGACGGGAAATTATCGTCACATCCCGGAGGACCGCTTCAAAATTGGTGATCTTAAAGAAACTGGTATCCGTTTGATACTGCTCCTTACGCTTCTGGGCAGGACCGGCAATAATGCACGCCTTCTCATCGCTGAAACGCTCAATTTCCCGCTGCCACTGCTGCTTTAACGAACTGAGGGTGACAACCAGTACTTTTTGAAAGCCGAAAATATCTTTCTTAAAGATGGAGAGACCAATGGCCTGCAACGTCTTGCCAAGGCCCATTTCGTCACCGATCAGGACCGCCTTTTTGTAAAGCCCGAATCGAATACCCTCTTGCTGGTAAGCATAGGGGACCACTTTCAGGTACCTGGAAATGTCCGACAACGGCCTGGCTGCAGCAATGCGGAGTTCATTCTCCATGGCAATAGTTGTCAGCTTGCGCATGACGGATTCCTGGACACGAACCTGTTTATAACACTCCAACTTTTTGAGATACGGGATAAACTCGGCAACATCTTCTTTTCGAAAGAGATTGTGCTCATCGAATATTTCCGTCAGCAGGCCGGAAAGTTCCCCGCCAATGTCCTTGGTACCCCGCTCATGAAAGAGTCGTGGTTTCCCGGCAGCACTGTCCCAGAAGATGTCGATATAAGGAAAAGTTTCCCGCCCAAGACGCTTTAAAAATCCCTTTTGCTCCTGGAGATGGGAGCTGAGAAAGATCAGGTGTTTACAGGTTGAAAGTTTATTGGAATAAAAGTCGGGACAGGAACAGTGACCGCCCTCCGCCGCCGGCTCATGAAGAGTTACCTGGTATTGCCGCCCCTTCACCGTCGTTACCAGGTGATCACCCTTCAGCATGTCTCCCTGAATGACCTTAAATTCTTCCTGTTTTGCCCGTTTCCGGCGATCTTCAAGGGCCTGCAGCCTGATCTCCTCATGAGAAAGGTGCGGTGCTTGAAACTCATCAACTTCCATTTGCAGATCTTCAACCTCTCCCTGCTGATCAAACAACTCAAGCAGGATCGCCACAATATGCTTGCACCCGAGCCCCGGATACGGACAGTCACACCGGCTGGTGACCCCGCCGTTCAGCACAACTTCGGTCCGGTAGTTCCCATAATTTCCATCCACTTCATAGACATATCTATCATCGCCGCTTTGTTCCGCTATCCGGCGAAACGCTCCGTTTTTCTGGAGATACTCACCACGTTTAAAAATGAGAGGTGAATCGGCAACTTGGCGGATAGTATCGATCTGCAGAGTAACCATGGTGGGTCCTTTTTGAGTTATCTTAAACACTTTGGGAACAGAGGTGTGTAGATTAAAAACAAGAACACGAAGGTTCCGAGGACCAAATCTGACCATATTGAAGAGCATTTTTCAAGCTGCACAAAAAAAGAATAAAAAACGCCAGGGGTATCGCTATATGACACCCTTGCTATGTTACAGTTCGTACGATACACTTCTCCTGACAAACAAAACAATTGCTATTATTTTCCTATTCGGAAACAATATGGATACACAGCAACCAGCTCTGCGGCTGTATCTTGAAATCATTGAAAAACAGTGCCGACTGCCCGATAGAGACCGTCTCACCCAACTGATTCTGACCCCGAAAAAACAAGTCGACCCCGGCAAACGAAATGCTTTTCTGGAAAGTTTTCATTCGATTTTTCCGATAAAAGCTGCAACGACAAGTCCCAAAATAAATCTGGCTGAACTGCAAACAGAGATTGAGAAACTCCACAAGATAATACGAGCCAGTGTTATCTCAATAGATGACGGTTCATACTGGGATGACCCCGACGATGAAGACTGGGAGGATTTTCACTATCGGGATGAAGGTCCCGAGCCAATGAACGATGAGCAAACGGCAGCAATCATACTCATAAATATTGGACTATTCGAAAGGAAATATTATGAATTACTACGCCCATAGTATTGAAGGACATCCGCCGGAAAATTGGCAGCTGCTTGAAGAACATCTGAACAATGTTGCAACTTTAGCAGCTGAATCCGCTGATATATTTCAAGCTAAGGAGTGGGCGACCATTTTGGGAGCTAACCATGACCTTGGTAAAGGCACACTGCCTTGGCAGGCCTATTTGCGCCGTGTAAATGACATAGTCGATGAGTTTGCAAAATTTTATGAAGGACATCCGCCCCATGCTGTTGTTGGTGCCCAGTGGCTATTTAAAAATTCAAAGGAAGCAGGAAAACTGTTGGCGTATTGCATCTCTGGTCATCATGGAGGATTGCCTAACTGGAGCGATTCAGCGACTTCTGCATTAGTGGAAAAGCTTGATCAACAAGCTCCACAAGTTGAAATCTCTCATTCTATCCAGGAAATCCCAAATGCCCTTCCTTTGCAAATTAATTCTGAACGATTTGGTTTTCAGCTTCAATTTTTTGTGCGAATGCTTTTTTCCTGTTTAGTTGATGCAGACTTTCTTGATACAGAAACTTTTCTTGATAAAAAAAAGAATAATTGGCGTACTGAATATCCAAAAACTGAAGTACTTCATGAAATATTTTGGCGGAATTTCGACTCCATGCGAGATGGTGCCGATCAGACATCTAAGGTTAACCTACAGCGGGAAAGAGTTCTTAATGATTGTTTACAAGCAGCTGAGTTAGATTCTGGATTGTTTTCCCTGACAGTACCAACGGGGGGCGGGAAAACGTTGGCGTCCCTCGCCTTTGCTCTGAATCATGCCCTAAAGAAGGATAAGCGGAGGATAATCTATGTAATTCCATTTACGAGTATCATTGAGCAGAATGCCAAGGTTTTCCGTGATATGCTCGGCGATGATGCTGTTTTAGAGCATCATTGTAACTTCCTTCCAGATGATTCAGACTGGCAAACCCGACTGGCTGCGGAAAATTGGGACGCACCAGTTATAGTAACGACTAATGTTCAATTTTTTAACTCTTTTTATGCTAATAAAACCTCGAAGTGCCGTAAGCTGCACAATGTAGCAAACAGTATCATTATTTTTGACGAAGTTCAGGCCATTCCGGTGGAAAAATTAAAACCGTGTCTAGAAGTCATTAAAGAGTTGTCGTTGAACTATAACGTTACCTCGATACTATGTACCGCAACACAGCCAGCCATTGAGTTTTCTGAGCAATTCGAAGCTGGTCTCAAGAATGTCAGAGAAATAATAAAGGATATTCCTGCCCTTTTTGATGAATTGAAAAGAACAGAAGAGTTTTTCATTGGCGAACTCAACGAGCAGGATGTGGCGAACCAGCTTTTGCAACATGAGCAAGTATTATGCATCGTGAATACTCGGCAACAAGCTCTGGATATCTTCAACAATCTACCCGAGTCGGAAGCTAACATTCACCTAAGTGCATTAATGCATCCAACTCATCGGACAGAGAGACTGGATGAAATCAGGAACAGATTGATACCTTCAAATGCACTTCCGTGTCGGGTCGTCAGTACACAACTGATAGAAGCTGGGGTTGATGTTGATTTTCCCTGTGTGTATCGTGCGGTCGCAGGGATCGACAGTATCGCCCAAGCGGCTGGTCGATGTAACCGAAACGGATTGAGCGAGACACCTTGCAAAGTATCCGTTTTTGAATTTCCGGAAGACACCGGCTGTTCCTTTTTTCGTCAGGCTACACAATCTTCGGCAAAGCTTTTTGAACCTTTTGCAGGAAAGCTCACATCACCTGAATGTGTTCGTGAGTATTTCGCCGATTTCTTCTGGAAGAATGAACAGCGGATGGACCTAGATGGCATTATTGAGAATTGGTGTCACCCGGCCCAATCGGGAAACATTCAGTTTCGCGATATTGCAAAATTCCAAATGATAGAATCAGCCACTATTCCTATTGTCATTGCTTTGGAAGAATCCCCAGTTGAGCTGGTACGTTCGCTTGAATTTGCCGAGCACAAAGGAGGCATTCTTCGAAAACTCCAACAGTATAGTGTTCAGATTTACCCCTATCAGTTTGAAAAAATGAAAGATTGGTTAGAAAATCCGTCGCCGGGCGTTTGGGTGTTACGTTCGGCAGAACTGTATTCTGAAGCTACTGGTCTTCAGTGTATGCCGCCGGAAGGAACCGCGTTTTTTGGATAAAGAGTGGAGGATTTAAAAATGAGCTATGGAATAAAACTAAGGGTGTGGGGGGATTACGCCTTATTCACCCGCCCTGAAATGAAGGTGGAGCGTGTCTCCTATGATGTTATGACACCCTCCGCCGCCCGTGGAATTCTGGAAGCTATCTACTGGAAGCCCGCAATTAGATGGATAATTGACCGCATTCATGTATTAAATCCTATTCGTTTTGATAACATTCGACGTAATGAAATTTCAAAGCGAGTTTCAGTCAATAATGTAGATATGCAGGGAGAAAAAACTGTTTGTGTTTTTGTTGATGATCCAAAAACTCGTCAACAAAGAGCCTCCATGATCTTGCGAAACGTAGACTATGTGATTGAGGCTCATTTTGATGTAGCTGGGGGTGATGATACTGATCCGGGAAAACATCTAGCCATTTTTGAACGACGGGTCAAAAAAGGGCAGTGTTTTCATCGACCTTATTTCGGATGCCGAGAATTTCCTGTCGATTTCGAGTGGTGTGACGAAATACCAGTTTCATCGTTTTCGGGAGAACAGGATTTGGGATTCATGCTGCACGATATTGATTTTGAAAATGACATGACTCCTCGATTTTTCCGAGCGCGTATGCAGGACGGTATAATCAACTGCCGCCAGCAGGTGATCTCATGATTTTTCAATCGTTGATCTCCTTGTATGACCGTCTTGGAAAATCAGAAAAGATAACGGTACCTCCATATGGGTTCAGCGTCGAGGATATTGGATTTGTCATCACCATTGATAAAGAAGGAAATTTGATAGGGCAGCCAGAAGATCTGCGGAACAAAATAAAAGCAAATACTTTTGATTTCAGACTTTCAGTGGTTCCCCACACGAACCAGGTTGACGTGCGATCTGGAAATGCGTCTACAACACCGAATTTCATGGTTGATAAAGCCGACTATATTTTTGGAATGTCAGGAAATGCCCAAAGAAGCGTATACCATGAATCTTTTAAAAAACTGATTGATGAAGTCTGTTGCGAATCTTCTGACGAAGGTGTTCTTGCTGCCAAATCGTTTCTTGCCAGCTGGAATCCAGAAAAATCGACTGAGTTAAGGGGTTGGAAGGAAATGTCTGGCATCCATGGAAAATGGATAGCCTTTAGATTGCAGGGTGATGCGATATTTATCCACCAACGCCCAGAAGTTAAAAAACTTTGGACAGACTTTATTGGCAAGAGAAAATTTCAACAGGGAGTCAGTTTTGTCGATGGTGAGGTTCACGACTTGCAACCACAATATGCGCAGTTCAAATTCGGTTCAGGAGCCTCACTTGTTTCATTCAACGAAGTCGCCTATGAGTCCTATGGAAAAAAGAAAGGAGAGAATGCCCCCGTATCAGTAGAGGCTGAATTTAAAAGCTCCGCCGCACTCAAGTTTCTGCTGCGAAGCAGAACCCAGCGAATAAAGATAGGAGATGCAACCACAATTTTCTGGGCGGAGCGTTCCTCTCCTATTGAAACTTTTTTTGGCCAGGTAATAGACCCATCTGATGAGGACAAGAATGCAGTACAAAAAGTTCAGAAATTTTTGGAGATTATACGCCAAGGAGCATTACCAATGGAGCTGGAGGCGGATAAGAATTTGAAATTTTATATCCTTGGCCTTTCACTAAATAAAGCACGTCTAGCTTTACGTTTTTGGCACATCTGTTCAGTAGCTGAGATGCTGAGAAGGCTTGGCGATCATTTCAATAACCTGGAAATGATACGATCTGAAAAAGACATCCCATTTCCAGGAACCTGGCATCTACTAAAAGAAACTGCTCGAGAATCGAAAAATATATCTCCTCTCTTGGGTGGGGCTCTAATTCGATCAATTCTGGAGGGTAGGCCCTATCCTCTCAATCTCTATGACGGAGTATTGAGGAGGATCAGAGCCGATCAGTCGAAAAAGCATCCAAAAACAGGAAGACCAATTGCTAATGTCAATTACTTAAGGGCCGCAATCCTTAAAGCTGTTCTAAAACGAAATTTTTCCATGGAGGTGCCAATGTCACTAGAAAAAGAAAAACGGGATATTGCATATTTGCTAGGTAGGCTATTTGCCGTATTGGAAAAGGCGCAGCTTGATGCCTTGGGTAAAATAAACTCTACCATCAAAGATCGATTCTACGGGGCCGCATCCGCAACCCCAGAGGTGGTTTTCCCTCGGCTTCTCCGTCTGGCACAACACCATATTGCCAAGGCAGAACATGGGTACATCTCAGAACGTCGCATTGCAAAAATAATCGAGCATATTACTCAATTTCCTAAACACCTTGACATGCAGGGTCAAGGCCTCTTTGCCATTGGTTACTATCAACAAAGAAATGATCTTTACCGCAAACAAGTAAAAGGAGAAGAAAATGAATAAGACAGTCGAAAATCGTTATGAATTTGTTTACCTTTTTGATGTAAAAAACGGCAATCCAAATGGCGATCCAGATGCTGGTAATCTACCACGCATTGACCCAGAGACCAGTCACGGCATTGTAACCGATGTTTGTTTGAAGCGAAAAATTCGTAATTTCGTTGAGATAAGCAAAGAGGGAGAAGAATTGTTTAATATTTATATCAAAGAAAAATCAGTGCTGAGTGAACGAAGAGCCCCTGCGTATGAAACGGTTAAGGATGAAAAAGATAAAGCGACCAAAGTATCCAAAGCGCGCAATTGGATGTGTCACAATTTTTTTGATGTGCGGACGTTCGGGGCCGTGATGTCAACCAAGGAAAATAATTGCGGCCAGGTTCGTGGGCCGGTGCAATTAAATTTTGCTGAAAGTATTGATCCCGTTGTACCACTGGAGGCCAGCATCACCCGTATGGCTGTAGAAACTTCTAAGGAAGCACAAGCACAGGATGGTGACAACAGGACAATGGGTCGAAAAACCTATATTCCCTATGGGCTCTACCGCTCACATGGTTATATCTCGGCTCCTCTTGCCAAGCAAACCGGTTTCTCAGAAAATGATTTAAATCTCTTATGGCAGGCCCTCTTGAACATGTTTGACCATGATCGTTCTGCCGCCAGAGGTGAAATCAATGCTCGGAAACTCATCGTCTTCAAGCATGACTCTGCACTGGGCAATATCCAGGCCCATAAATTGTTTGATGCAGTAAAAATTAAAAAGATAGCTCAGAATGACAATCCTTCCAGGAGTTTTATCGATTACCAGGTAGTTATTGACAAAAATGATATTCCTGAGCGTGTTCATATGACAGAGATGTTATAATTTTGTGTTTGTTGCTTCTACCTGTTTTTAGGTGGGAAAAATGCTCAATTTCCTAAAAGATCTCAATAACGACCTCCGCAAGGCGCTTTTAATCCAGCTTCGGAACCTGTGGACCCACACCTCCACAGCCATTGGAAGCAATACTCTCACCCTTGGCGAGACCGCTTTTGTATTGGAAGAGGGGTTGACCATCTCAGGTAAGTCCCTGAAAAATCATCAGGAAGTAGTGGGCCATGCCAGGGCTATAGACTTGCTCTATGACTGTCTCGAAAAAGGGACATCGTTTTCCGAAAGTGATCTGTTTGCTCTGAACAAAGCAGTGCAGACCGAGGCTATCGTCAATGAGTACGTACCGTTCGGTGGCTTGAAAACTGAACCGAACTCCAGCGTTGGTGTCATTGACGGCAGGCAGGTGATTTTTGAATATGGGATAGTTGCGGATATCCCGCGATTGATGGACAAATGGTTTGCACTGTATCGCAATCTTGATAGGACAATAGTACCAGGCGATACGGTGCAAACCCTTGCCGGCTATGTACAGCTGCATGTCACCTTTGTCAATATTCATCCATTTTTCGATGGTAATTGCCGTATTGCCAGGCTGATCAGCAATATCCCGGTCCTGAAAGCCGGGTTGCCGCCGATTATCATCCCGAAATAACAACGGAAAGAATATATAGATACGCTTTCGGCATATCATTTTAAAGTCGGACAAATTAAGGCTGACAGTGAGTTGTTGCCGAACCGGAAAGAGCTGCAGCCATTTACCGCATTCTGCCAACGGGCATGGCAAGAATCAAAAGCACTTGTGGATGAGGCAAAAGTAAAACAACATGCCCGGCAGAAGTGAAAAGAGAGATGCACTCTTTCTGAACATATTCGCAATATGTTCAAAGAAGGCTAACTCAATGCAGAGGCAGTTGTCTGGAAATTCCGGACAACTGCAGACGACGAAAAAAACATAGATGAGGCCCGGCAGGTAATATCGTAACTAACCGACACCCAGTGGTACACCCTATGTACAGTGAAAACAACCTGCTTATGCTCTCGGCGCTTCAGCACTTGCTGTTCTGTCCGCGACAGTGTGCGCTTATCCATATAGAGCAGCAATGGACGGAAAACCGGCTCACCGCTGAAGGCCGCATTCTCCATGAAAGGGTGCATACTGCGGCTAAGGAATCCCGCCGCACAATCAGGACAGAATTTGACGTCCCTATCCGTTCGCTCAAGCTTGGGGTGATAGGTAGAACGGATATTGTCGAATTTCATCTGCAGGACGATGGCTGCTGGCTACCGTTTCCTGTCGAATATAAGCGAGGTCGCCCCAAAAAAAATGATTCCGACCGAGTCCAGCTCTGTGCCCAGGCTATTTGTCTTGAGGAAATGCTGGATGTGGAAGTTGCCGCCGGAGCACTTTTCTATGGAACGAAAAAGCGACGGGTCGAGGTGATTTTTGATCAGTCGATTCGACAAACAACCACCGAAGCCGCCCACAAACTTCACGATCTATTTGACAGCGCAACTACCCCGCCCCCGGTATATAGTCCCGGTTGCGAAAGCTGTTCGTTTATCGACACCTGCCTGCCCAAAACTGCAGGCAACAAAGGAAGAGTTGCAAAGTACATGGAGAATATAATCTCGTCATGAAAACCCATTTGAATACTCTGTTTGTGACCACCCAAGGCGCATATCTTACCAAAGACGGTGAAACCGTGGCTGTTCGTATTGATAAAGAAGTCAAACTGCGAATTCCGGTACATACCCTCGACGGGGTTGTCTGTTTCGGTAACGTGGGCTGTAGCCCGTTCCTTATGGGATTTTGCGCCGATCGCGACGTTTCCATTTCTTTTCTTACAGAGAATGGCCGCTTTCTTGCCAGGGTACTGGGCCCGGTGTCCGGCAATGTTTTACTGCGTCGCGAGCAGTACCGACGTGCCGATGATCCTGCATTCTCGGCACAAATGAGCAGTAGTTTTGTCACCGGCAAGATTGCCAACTGCCGAACTGTTCTCCAACGGGTTTTGCGGGACCATGCAGATAAGGTTGATTTTCAGGCAATAGAAGATGCAGTGAAACGACTGACAACATCATTACGGCGCCTGCAAGGTGAACTTGATCTTGACGCGATCCGCGGCGTGGAAGGTGATGCAGCCCATGTCTATTTCGATGTTTTTGATCATCTTGTGATCCGCAATAAAGAAGACTTTTTCTTTCATCAGCGTAACAGAAGACCACCCCTCGACAGAATGAATTGTTTGCTCTCCTTCTTGTATACCTTGGTAATGCATGATATTCGATCTGCCCTTGAATGTACCGGTCTCGATCCTGCTGTGGGATTTCTGCATCGAGACCGTCCTGGTCGTCCTGGACTGGCTTTGGATCTTATGGAAGAATTTCGTCCAATGGCTGATCGCCTTGCCCTTTCTCTCGTTAATCTTGGTCAATTAAAGGGAAAAGATTTTATTATTAGTGAAGCCGGCGGGGTCAGGATGAAAGATAAAGCCAGAAAAACATTGCTGGTGAGCTATCAGAAACGCAAACAGGACACCATGCAACACCCTTTCCTTGAAAAAAAGATGCCTTTAGGGTTGCTTTTCCATACCCAGGCGCTTCTTTTAGCTCGGTTTCTAAGAGGAGATATTGATGGATATCCACCGGTAATCTGGAGGTAATGAATGCTAGTACTGGTCAGTTATGATGTCAGAACAAGTGACCCAGGCGGGGCAAAACGTTTACGCCGAGTAGCAAAAGTATGCACGAATCACGGCCAGCGTGTGCAGTTCTCCGTGTTTGAGTGCATTGTTGATCCCGCACAATGGACTATGATGCGGCAAATGCTGATAGATGAAATTAACGAGGACTTTGACAGTCTACGTTTTTATTTCCTTGGATCTAACTGGCGACACAAAGTTGAACATATAGGGGCGAAAGAAACTATCGATCAGGAAGGACCTTTAATTCTCTGAAAATGAATTGCGCGAACCTTTGGCAGACAGGAAAAGCCTGGAGGTTCGCAAGCACTATAGCCCTGGACTTTGGACCCGGATTGTTATTTGTTGATTATAAGGTAAACCTCTTCTTTGAGTGAGGTTCGCAAAACACTAAATATTAACTCAATCCTATTAATAGGTTACGGATTGACAGTCGTCCCTTCACGGGGGCGTGGATTGAAACAGTAAAAAAGAACTGGAGGTACTGGAGGCCGAGTCGTCCCTTCACGGGGGCGTGGATTGAAACCCGGGTGAGGTTCATCGCCTCATTGAGTCTGAGGTCGTCCCTTCACGGGGGCGTGGATTGAAACACCGAGACCTGGGCTGTCGCCCTCGATGAAGCCGGGTCGTCCCTTCACGGGGGCGTGGATTGAAACATGAAGGTGACAAAATCGGTTGTGAATGGCAGGTCGTCCCTTCACGGGGGCGTGGATTGAAACCCTTTCCGGGGCATCATAAAAAAGAGAATCCAGGTCGTCCCTTCACGGGGGCGTGGATTGAAACGAGTTAGAGAGGCTTGATAGCGACCAAGAGGTCGGGTCGTCCCTTCACGGGGGCGTGGATTGAAACACCCCACCCACACCAAACCCGGTTAAGATATATGTCGTCCCTTCACGGGGGCGTGGATTGAAACTGTTACAGCTTCAGTAATGTCTGATTGTACTTGCGTCGTCCCTTCACGGGGGCGTGGATTGAAACTGCAGAGCCGTCCGTCATTAAATATGGTAGATTGGTCGTCCCTTCACGGGGGCGTGGATTGAAACTTTAAAGTAGTACCGGCCTGGCTGCCTTTTATACGTCGTCCCTTCACGGGGGCGTGGATTGAAACAAAGTTATCCTGCTTGTCTATAAGGGTGGTTATCGTCGTCCCTTCACGGGGGCGTGGATTGAAACCCACACATGGCCCCCGCTCCGGGCGAAGAATGGCGTCGTCCCTTCACGGGGGCGTGGATTGAAACCCAAGTCAATCCGGCGGTTATCAAAACGTTTTGTCGTCCCTTCACGGGGGCGTGGATTGAAACGTTAAAGGTGGGGCCACGAATGAAAATGGTATCCCGTCGTCCCTTCACGGGGGCGTGGATTGAAACAAAGCGTCGTCAACATCCGGATTCACCAACCCCCCGTCGTCCCTTCACGGGGGCGTGGATTGAAACATCTATTTTCTGACGCATCAGCGCCAGTGCCTCAGTCGTCCCTTCACGGGGGCGTGGATTGAAACCATGAGCCTTAACCTACCCACCTTGCAGGGCCAGTCGTCCCTTCACGGG
>JBARUR010000256.1:0-2424 GCA_049645845.1 Desulforhopalus sp.
ATTAGTGAACTTTTTCCCAATAAGACAAATACACCTGTTATTAGTACAAGCTCTCCAAAACCGTCGGAAGCTTTACCGAAACCTGTTGCAACGCCTCGTCAATACACCAAAAATGCAGCCCCTATAACCAAAAAACAGGAACGCCCTCTTATAACTTTGTCTAATGTTCAGTCAGATAACCATGGAGGGGCCCAGACAAAAATGCTCAGGGGACTACAACCAATTTCTCTTTCAGGAAAAGTGTTCTCGTGGGAAGATCAGGATGGAAAACGTTATTTTTCCAATACGAACTTTCCGCTGGATAATGAGACGTTGCAGGTACAGACAGAAATCAGCAATTATCACAAAGTTACTAAGATTTCAGTAATCAATAATCAGATATACATACCCGTGACCTTATGGAACAATGGTCGGAGCGCTACCTTAAACATGGTACTGGATACCGGTTGCAGTCACACAACAGTGCCATACAAATATCTTAACCATATCAATGCGGAATACGGCCAAAAAGTTACATCAAAACTTGCTGATGGAAAAACAACCGTAGGCAGGAAAGCATTTTTAGACATGATCCAGGTCGGATCGAGAAAAGAAAGGAATTTCACTGTGACCGGTGCTAAAAATGCAGGAGCCGTTAATTCAGGTCTTCTTGGACTTGATTTCCTAAAAAAACATACATTTAAAATTGATTTTGAAAATCAATTCCTTGTTTGGATGTGATGAAAGAATAGAATCAGGTTGCATGAATGTTGAGGGTACCCGATTAAGGAAGTCCAAATCTATATTTTGTGTAGAGTCCAAAACACGATGAAACCAATCTTTACAATACATGCAGGTGAATATCTCGTTGGTTCTTATATTGAAGAAAACTACAAAGATTTCAATGTATGGATTCCATCGAAAGACACGGGCATAGATTTGCTTGTGACAAATAAAGATAATAAAAAGATGATTTCTATTCAGGTTAAATTTTCTAAAGATTTTCTCATTACACATGGCAAGAAGGAACATCAAAATGACTTAATTTCTTGTGGTTGGTGGGCTCTAAATCGAAAAAAAATAGAAAAATCTACAGCAGATCTGTGGGTTATGGCGCTGCACACTTTCAACGATAAAAACATGCAGTTTGTAATCATTGACCCAATTGAATTGCATTCAAGGATGAATGCGATCCACCCCACCGCAAAATCGCTACAAATATATTTGTGGGTTACTTCGAAGGGGAAATGTTGGGAAGCGCGTGGGCTCAATAAGGAACAACAAGATTTAATCACCCAGGATGACTATGAAAATACAGAAAGAAACTTTAGTTCATTCTTAAACAATTGGACCGTATTAGAGCAAAAATTGAATGATTAACCATGTGGTGCCACTCAGTTGAGTGGTGTGGTAATTTACGATCATATTGATAGTGTAGGTCAATGTTGTTCGCTATTTTGTGGCCGGACTCGCTGACTCTCGCCGCAAATGAAGGAGTTGCGTCAGAATAGCCCAATGAAAAGCAAGAAGACGACATTCGTAGACACCCATTTTGAAATTGATAAAGACACTCCTGTGTGTTGCTGTGATTTCACAGGAATGTATTTGGATTTCAATTATAACGAAGCCAAGGTTGGTGATCGGCTAGCATGTAAGACGTGTAGGCAAGTTTATGAATTAAAGATGAGTCTCGGTGTATCACCAGAGTTGCACTGGTGCAAAATTAACTAAAATTAAGGTTTGAAACCGAATAGCCCAACCGGGATCAGCGAGGCGAGAACAAAATGATGAAAATAAGGAGCGCCCATCAGAGTTCAACCAGGTTATAGCAAATTTCGTTAATACGGTTGTCGGAAGTGACGCTTGAAACTTTAAAAATCATGGTGGAGCTGCAAATGGATATAAAGGGAAGTTGCTTATGTGGAAATGTCAAATTTAAAATTAGTGACATTGGTAATAAGATATATCAATGCCACTGCTCTCTATGTCGTAAACAGGGGGGAGCAGCTTCAAATACTGGAACGGTTGTTCCTTTGGGCCAGCTTGAATGGCTGAAAGGTGGAGAATATATAAAATCATGGGTAAAATCCACGGGCTTCAGGTCTGATTTTTGTAACAATTGCGGCTCAATCGTTCCAAACCCACTAAGAGAATATGACTATTATTGGGTACCTGTAGGAACGCTAGATGATGCTGATTTCAAGATAATCATGAGTATTTATACTGAGTCGAAAGCTCCATGGGGAATATTAGCTCCACATGCTGACCAACATGAAACAATGCCCGATTTTGAGGAGTTCATAGCTCTATTACGAAGCTAGAATCAAGCCAAGGGTATGAAACTGCATAGCCCAGCTGGGATCACTTGATTCACTCGGGCAGCAGGGAAGAAGGACCATAACCGATTATAGCATCGAAACGAGTTCTGAGGTCATCTCCCATAAT
>JBARUR010000257.1:0-28032 GCA_049645845.1 Desulforhopalus sp.
GTATTATGTCCTTCCAGTCTTCAGGCAGCTTCCAATCTTCATCTTCCGGTGACCATTCACGGGCATTTGGAAAACTTAAACCGGACTGACTATCAAGATAGGCAACCTTTTCGGACTTGGCAGGGTACGCATAATTCCCAGGTTTAAAAACAACCGGGACGTCCATCACATCGATGGTAGGTATTGCTCCCGTTGCCAAGGATGGTCCCTGCACTACGCTTTTCGATAATTGTTCTAATTTTGGAACTGACATCGTTATCTAATCCTCTTAAGCTAGTTTTGGGTCAATTTTGATTTTCTTCATCCTTTTTAGGAGCCAGCTCCTTTTCAACCGGAATCCCGGAATCAACCATAAACTCACGGAATTCATCCTCATATCCAGCATAAGAATGTGGTAGAATCCTTGGATTCCAGGGGTTGACATGCCGCTTTGATCGGCTTGTATTCTTCATATTTCGAGTAGGACTCATGAAAACCCCGGCAAAATGCATCAATTTGCTGAACGGAAAATAAGCCAGCAGAGCACATACCAGGAAAAGATGAATGTAGAAAATTGCGCCAATTTCAGCACCGATTGTTGGTGAAAAAGTAACCAAGCCGACTGCAAGTTGTTTAATATTGACAATGTCAATATCAGCGCGCCAAAAGTAGCGCATTATAATACCGGACAGGGCAATACCGAAAATAAGTACGAGCGGGAAGTAATCGGTCATGAGGGACATGTAGCGGACATGGCGGGTAATAAGTCTTCTGCCAAACAACAATACACATCCGGCTAACAGTCCGACGCTCGTCATGTACCAGGTAGGAGCACCGACCTGGAACAGCCCGTCACCAAATTCCAGCCAGCCTATCCATGCGGGAACCGGATCCAGGAAAAGACGCATATGCCTGATCACGACTACCAAAAATGAATAATGGAAAATCAAGGCAAAAATCCATAACCATTTTGAAGATTCGTGGGTGATCTGAGGACCATCATGAATTTCTGATTTGGTGTTTCTGAACAGTGACCGGAATGTTACCACTTCAAGGAACATCCTTGCGACAACCTCTGCGGTTGTGTTAGGAGCTTCAAGCTTGTTGTGCTTGATAAAGTCTAAAGATTTCCCTTGTCCACATGTGGTCTGAATAGGAAATGGAACAGGAGACTTTGCCCATTGCACCACCCGATAGATACAGCCACCAAGAAAGATCATTATCGCCAGATACGGCAGAGCAACGCCAAAAAGATACGGCATCCCCGGTATCTGAGATCCGAGCCAGGCAATCAATACTAACGCTATGACTGCCAGGAATGAAAAAGCGTACTTCATTTCTTACCTCGCTTCAGTTTTAAACTTTTTGGAATCTCTACAGTTAAACGAATTACTGCCATCTGTACAGAGACCAGTTAAATACCATTAACCTATAATTTGTCTTTATCAGCCAACAAGCTCGAGGGACACTTACTGTCTGTTAATATGTGACTTCCCGACTTAATTTCATTGATCCGGACTTGATACAGACGTTCCCGATAGTGCATATAAATATCGAAGGCTGCCAGCATGGCAAGGTCAACCGCAAACTCGAAATCATACAGCTCGGCGACCAGATGTTTTCTCTCTTTATCCGCCGCAAAAATTTCGCGGGTTATGTGCTTAACTGCGTTCAACGGCGAAACGGCCTGTGACGGAGTAAATTCCTGTACGGAGCGGATACTCATTATTTGTTCAAGCGGTGGAGAAAAATCCTTGGAATCAGCCCCTTTAGAGAGCAATAAAAAAAGATCTCCTAATGCCTGCCTGATATTACCGCCCACCGGATTAGCAAAGGTGTCTCGTTCTTTAATAAAGAATCCTGATGAAACATAAGTCGAAAGGGTATAATCCACCCACTTATTGACAATTTTTTCCCTATGGTTTCTAAAACCTTCCGCAAGATCCATCATTTACAACCCTTCCTATTAAGGACATCACCTGATTGAATGATCGCTTCCAGAGCAGAAAACAACTGAATGGCCATTCACAATCCGGCATTTTTAGCACTTTTCCCTTCCTTTTTCAAGAACATTTTTCAGAGCATAGTTCGCTCAAATGTCAGTATAGAAAGGGGTCCCATCAGTTTCTACTTTTTTGAAAACCTGATTATATCTCCTACTATATTGACAGCTTCTCTGATATACGGATCATCCTGAACATCTTTCAGCCATTGCTCATTTGGATCTTCCTGCTCATTTTCCGGTTCCTGGAAATCGATGTCTTCCTGCTGTTCCTCACGATATTTCCGATAATGCGCTCCCACTTTTTCTCTTGTCAGCTCAGACTCTTCACGCTTGCTGCGCATATTATCAATTTGCACAGAAAGCATTGTGTCTTCAGTACGTTCAGCCGCTTTCACCGCTTCTTCCCTTATGGCTTTAAGCCCTTCTGACTGAACAGCCCGTTTCAGACTTCGTTCGCGTATTCTTTCGATATCAAGTGGTCTTTCAAAAGGAGTGAATTCAATGGGTTGAATAGCATCCCAAGGGAGGGAATAATCCAGGTAACGTTCTCCCGATTTTATATGCTCAAAAAGATTGGGAAGTACAATATCAGGCTCCACCCCCTTGTACTGAGTGGAACTGCCATTCACTCTGTAAAACTTTTGAATCGTAACTTTTAACGCTCCGAGGTCATCATATTTCTGGAGATGAAGCAGGGGAATATTCTCGTTGAGATCCATGATCGTCTGAACGGTTCCCTTACCATGTGTATGAGCCCCTCCAACGATAACTGCCCTTTTATAATCCTGGAGTGCCGCAGCTACGATTTCAGATGCTGATGCAGAGAATTTATTGACCAGCACAACCAATGGTCCATCATAAGAAATGTTTTTATTGGTGTCGCTCAGGACCCGTTTGTCACCAAACCTGTTCAGAACCTGAACGACTGGTCCGGATTCGATAAATAATCCGGTGATATCCACGGCATCGACAAGAGCTCCGCCTCCGTCATCACGCAGATCAAGAATAATTCCATCAACATTTTGATCAATGGCTTTAAGAATTTCCTTGAGTGTATCATCTGTTGAGTTCCGCCCCGCAGCCCCGTTTTTTGTCCCTTCAAAATCACGATAAAAGCTTGGAATATAGATATATCCTGTCTTCCTACCACCTTCGGACTTAATCACAGAACTCTTAACAAAGGTTTCTTCAATTTGGACAACATCGCGTACGATCCTAATAACTTCAGTCACACCATCAGGCTTTCTAATTGTGAGAGTGACCGCTTCACCTTTAGGCCCGCGGATCAGACGTACTGCATCTCTTAACCTCATATCAGTAATATCAACAGGTTCTTCGCCTTCCTGCGCAACTTCCAATATTATATCTTCCGCTTTAAGACCACCCTGTCTGGCAGAGGCACTGCCTGGTATTATCCTGATTATTTTGATAAACCCATCGTCTTCACGGAGCAAAGCACCAATTCCTTCAAGGCTTCCCCTCATATTTATATCGAACTGTTCTTTGCTCGCCGGGGGAATATAGTTGGTATGGGGACCAAATGCCCTGGTGATAGAATTGAAAAATCGATCGTAATGATCCTGCAGGGTCTCCTGATTCAGCCGCTGGAAAAAGTTTTTATTCCGCTTAGCGACTTTGACGATAGCCTCCTTCCAAAGCTCATCGTCACTCATCAGCTCGCTTTTTTGGTCCTGCGGCAGTTCATTCTCAAGAGATTTTTTCAACTTCTTTTTCCTCTGCTCCTCCAGATCCAGATACTGCGAGATAACCTGCGCTTTAAGCACTTTTCGCCACCTGTTGCGCAGTTCATCGATGCTGGAAGCAAAATCGACTTTTTCGGAATCAGTCTCATAAGACTCTTCTTTCTGAATATCAAAATTGCCGACGTAGCGCCCGTCTTTAACCTCGTTATTTGCAAGCATGCTATCGACCATTTTCTGAACGAGGTCAATTTTTTCACTAAGAAGGTCATAGCCTGCATCAGGCAAAGTAATTCTGCCATTTGCGAGGTTATCGTCAATGTAAGGAGCAAATGCTTCCAGTTGCTCCACATCCTTCTTCAGGAGAAATCTTTTCTGGTAATCAAGCTGTTTGATATAAAGATCAAAAGCTGCACCAGCAAGCGCGTCGTTGAAGGTTTTGTCACTAAAATGAAGAGACGGCAACTGCTTACTAAGGATATAACCAATCAGCCTGTTTCTCTTCTGGTCTATCTCCCCAATTTGAGCTGTATCGCCAAAACTAAGGGTGGAAGAAGCAAGGAAAAAGAAGGTCAGAGAAAAAACCAGAAAAATCTTTATATTTTTCATATTGTCATTATTGGGGTTAAAAAAAACGTATAAGAGCCACGATTATCCCTATAAGAGATAACAGAATGGAAAAACAAATACCATGACAAAGACATCGCCATGGAAAAATTACAACAGACTTAAGCGAATTTATCGTGAAACGCAAAAATAGCGTATGATAGCATTTGTAGTGGTTGGCAGTGATTGGTGATGAACCGTAGTGATTTCCAGTTATGGTTGACTTCTCATCCCGGATTTCAGAATTCGGACTACTTTTTAAAAAGTAGAAAATTTAAACGACCAATATTTAACAGGAAAGTGAAACCCCGCAATATCCTTTCAAAATCTCGTATTTCCGACCAAGATCCAGTCCCAACAAGCCACCATAGCTGACAAGTTCTTTATAGGTACAATTGATAATAGATGTTTTTTTTCCGCTGTGAAGCTGTGCAGATTCTGTTTCGAGAAATATCAGAAGTGCCTCTGCGGCCGAATCACGAACTTTTTCCGTCTGCAGTTGCTGACGTGAACAAAACACACAATAGCGCTGATAATTAACAATAGACCTTCCTACTCCCCGATAAATTGATTTGGTACTATTAGAGTGCTGCAAATCGCGAAGAATAATCTCTGTGTAACGCTCAACAGCCGCCTCCTTGAGCCAGAGAATATGTTGCTCGGAAAGATGTATATGTGGGCCATCCTTGGCTCGGGTGAGATAGTAGATAGCTGAATTATATGCTATTTCCGGAGTTTCTCCCGAATATCTGACAATATGCCATTCATTTTCAATTGCTTCAATCTGTTCATCCGTCATTTTGCATAAGTACCCGACTATTCTTCATTGGCTTTTGTGAGGCCAAAAAGCTCACGGATTGTGGTCACTTTCAGATCGCTGTTATCCCGCCCCGCGCACGATTCACTTTTGAGGTACATCAAGGGGTCGTGCATAATCTTGGCGGTAATAGCCGTTACCATCCTGGTAAGATTTTCTCTATCCGAATCAGTCATATCCGGCATTCTTGCCAAAGTTCTGTCTAATTCAGAATAACCAATATTATCCATTTTTTCTTTTAAGGCCTGGATAGTTGGGGTCACCGCCAATCCAAGGAACCATCGTTCAAATTTCAGCATTTCTTCATCGACAATGCGAGCCGCTTTTACCGCTTCCTTATCCCGTTCCGATTTATTCACCTCTACAACATTACTTAAATCATCAATATCATAGAGATAAACGTTTCCGATTTCATTTAATCCAGGATCAAGGTCCCTGGGAACGGCAATATCAATAAAGAAAAGTGAACGATTCATCCTGGAACGCATCACCGATTTAACCTGGTCCTTGTTCAGGATGATCTCTTTTGCCCCGGTGGAACTAATGATAATATCGACATGTTCCAGTTGTGAAACCAGTTCTGTAATTGCAACCGCTTTTCCTTTAAATCTTTTTGCCAGATCAACAGCACGGCTCAAGGTTCGATTAGCGACAGTAACAGAACCGACTCCCTGCCCGACAAGATGTTCCGCGGCAAGTTCAGCCATTTCCCCCGCCCCGACCAGGAGTACTTTTTTATCCCCCAGGTTGCCGAATATTTTTTTGGCCAGCTGCACGGCTGCGTAGCTGATAGAGACGGCAGAAGAACCTATAGCTGTTTCCGTCCTTACCCTTTTGGCAACCGAAAAAGCCCTGTGGATTAATTTATTCAGTAGTGGGCCGGTGCAGCCGAAATGGGCGGCGTGCCGATAAGCATCTTTCAGCTGTCCGAGAATCTGTGCTTCGCCAATTACCATTGAATCAAGGCTGGCGGCTACCATAAATAAATGGTTTACGGCATCTTTATCGTATAGCCGGTAGAGATATTGACGGCATTCAGCTCTGGAAACCGTGTCACCAAATAGAAAATCGATAATATCTTCTTCGACATTGCTTTCAGCCTCTGTAACCAACAGCAATTCAACCCGGTTACAGGTAGAAAGCAGATAATACTCCCTCAATCCAGCTATTTTTTTCAGTGCCGCTAATGGTTCTTCGTAACCATTCGATAATGCGATCTTTTCACGTACTTCAACAGGTGTAGTCTTATGATTTACCCCAAGAAGCAGTATCCTTTCACGTGGCATAACTATGAATGCCTCCAAGCAGATAGGTTACTCCCCACAGAGTGAAAACAACTGCAGCAAAACCTACTATGGCCATAATAGCGGCCTTTCTCCCGCGCCAACCTACCGTAAATCTCTGATGCAACAGAATCAGGTAGAGAAACCAGGTTATCAGCGACCAGGTCTCTTTAGGATCCCAGTGCCAATAGGTTCCCCATGCCTGTCGTGCCCATACAGATCCCGTCACTATCCCGAAGGTTAAAAAGACAAAACCGGCTGTGATACAGTGATGATTGAGTTGATCAAGAGCATCAAGAGATGGTAGACGAGAGAAGAAAAAACCTATTTTTTTCCTTTTCAACTCCCTTTCCTGCAACAAATACATAAGCCCTCCACAAAAGGCCAAGGACAAAAAACCGTACGCAATCAGCGAGACTCCGGCATGAACAGGCAGCCACATACTTTGCAAGGCTGGAAGCAGCGGCGTGAAGTCCCTTGAAGAAAAAGAAGAAATGAGCAGGAGAGAGAATATGAGAATGGAAACGAAGGTACCAAAATTCTTTACGGTATATCGCCAGCGGAAAGAAAGATAGGCCCATGTTGTCGCCCATGCAAAAAAAGCCACCGCTTCATGCTGGGAGGTTATAGGAGTATGTCCGGCAAGAATGTAACGCGAAAGAATATGGAGAGTCTGTAGGATTCCGGAAAAAATGAGTATTAACCTTGCGATTTTCCGTATTCTTTTATCCTGCCCCACAAAAAACACAAGATACGCCGCTGCGGCAATGAAGGTTACAACCAAAGCCGACTGAAAAAGGAGATAGTTTATTTCTATCATGAAGTTCCCTGCATCAGAAAAAAAACATTCACGTAAATTACCTTGCTGACTGCAATTTAACCAATTGATTTGTCGTATTTTTCAAGTATTGTTTTCACTATCATTACCGCATCGGCAGACTCAGGCAGCTCTCGCAGCAGCATCATTTGGAGTTCAAACCAGTTGGCATCGAGCGTCAATTCTACAATTCCCAACTGGAGCAATCGACGAAAGAGCTCTGCGTTGGCAAAGGAATCGCTATCCTGGCTTACAACCTTTTCCCTTATAAGAGAGAGAAGCTCAACGACAATTTCATATTCAGGAATAACTTCACGTTCCAGCTGTTGTCTGATACTTTTTGCAAGCGCCGGACTGCTGCCTCCTGTCGAGATTGAAATCAACATTTTTCCGCGCCGAAAATGTGCAGGTACGTGAAAATGGCTGCCGCCGGGGTCATCGGCACTATTCAACAAAACAGAATATTTAGCTGCTTCTCTGGTGATCATCACCTGGGTTTCATGATTATTTGTTGCGGCAAATACCAGGAAAGCACCTTTTAAATCACCTTCGACAAACTCCCTTTCAAACCACTCAATCTCATTCTTATGAGCTAAAACCTTCAACTCATCATGGGCCTCTGGACTGATCACCCTTATTTTGGGCCCAATCCCGACAGTTCCGGCGGCCAAGAGGCTCTTGGTTTTACGCAAAGCCACGCTACCACCACCGATTACCAGACAAAGCTTATCGGCAATACTCAAATTGACAGGATAGAGCGACATGGGTTTTACGAGGTTTAATATAGAGCAGCCAGGCTGTTTATAACTGCCTTACTCCGGAAATTTTAGGTTTTACGAGTTTATCAACAATGAGCACAAGACAGTACGGTAATCAGTTTTTTTTAGGTCGTAAACGATTGATTAAAATTGTTACCTTTTTTCCATCCCGTTTTATAACTTGCTCTTTAAGACCAATATCGAAATCACTCTGGGCGAGATTGAGGAATTTGGGCAGACTTTGCCGTTTTGCATCATGAGCCAGATATATTACCCCATCAGGCTTAAGACAGGTCTTAAAAATATTCAACAAGGGCTGAAAAAATTCCTCCCGAAAAAGTATCTCCGCACCTGCAAGCACATCAAACGGCTTCATCTCAGGGGGATTCAACCAATCAAGATGAGTAAAGTGAATTCCATTAAGTCCGGAAGCAGCGGCACTCACTTTCTGGAAATCCATTATGATATCCTCATAATCACTTATCGTTACATCAAATCCGGCAGATGCAGCTGCAAGCCCGGGCGCTCCCAGTCCCGCTCCCAGCTCCAGCAATCTCCTGCCGGTTGTGTTGGATTGTGAACCGAGAACATAGGCAAGAATCATCGCTGCATCCCATAGACGTATCCAAAAAGGAAATTCCGAAACATCGGCAAATGGATCCTTTCCATCGAGAAACTCCTCAAGGTCGGCTATCTTGAGAAGTCTGATCTGTTTTTCTCCATAGCGCAGCCGGTCAAAAGTCAGACGGTACTTTTTTCTTATACGGTTATAAATCTGCCGTTCAGCTTCAGGAAGTTTGCTGATATCCATGATGCAACCTTATAAAATTCAGTTTAAAGAGAAACATATCCAGATAGAGAGTAATGGAGCAGGTCATTGCGGAGTACCAAAAGGCGTCGTAATTATAGAAATTATGCACCCCAAGGGCACTCGAAGTTTACGCTTATCTCCTGCGGGGCGCACAACGATACAGATGAAAAGTTTCTACGACGCCATCACAGTTCCAAACCACAAAAAAATAGGCCGGCTGATATAAAATCAGCCGACCCGGCACAATACTTAAAGAAGAATACTATGTCAATCAGCAACCCTCTATAGCACCTTTCCTGGATGTGGCAACTTTGACCTTATCACCCTTCTTCACTTTATCAGCGTCTTCACAAGTCATGGTCACCTTGTCACCCTCAACTGCGTCGACAGAGCACTTTAGCTTAGCGGCAAAGCCCATACCGGCTGTGGATAATGCAAAAACGAGAGCCATAGTTAATGCAGCAATCTTCTTATTCATAGGTGTTCTCCTTCGGTTTCAGTTTTCGTTTCGGAGCAAAGCTCCACAAGACTTTCTTACATTACCAATCTGTATAAGAACAATGACCACTCTATTTCATTTTTCAATTGAATGCAACCGATCAATCAATAGAGCAGGCTTCTAATGTCTTTTTCAAGGATATCATGCTGTATGTAGCCGGTATATTTCTTTACCACATTGCCGGATTTATTTACCAAAAACGACACGGGAATACCATATACTCCTCCGAAATCCCTGGTTGTCTGTGATTTAGCCAACAGAACAGGATAGTTTATGTCTCGTTTATCCACAAATTTTGCAACTGAGTCTTGCCCCTGTTGATCTACAGACAGGGCAATTACCGAGAAGCCCGAATCGGCATGTTCGTTTTGTAATTTAATAAGGGTGGGAACCTCTTCTACACAAGGCGGACACCATGTGGCAAAAAACGTGAGCAGCAATACTTTCCCACGAAAAGATTCTGACTCAATAATCTTACCATCACGAACACTTTCCAGTGAAAAGGATGGCATCTGAGTTGCTGCCTGGGAGACGACAGCCCCTGAAAAAATTAAGGCCATCATCATGCAGAAAGCTGGTACAAGAAATAATTTTTGGTTTTTCATGAATCCGCTCCGGGGGAGATTTCAAATTTTATTGTTCTATGATATACTCTCGCGACAAAATATTCCATATTATTTCAAAGTCAATCAATGGGAAAGAAACATGGCAACTCTGCATGAGATTATGTAAAATCGCCAAATTCTCAAAAAGAGCCAACCACATTATTATTTGCATTATTCTTTTTTAAATCTTAGGATTTTTATGAAACAATTATTTACTCTTCGTGCAAGTCGAAACGTTCTCTGTAATTTGATGTTCATTCTACTCATTGGTTTATTGTTCCCGTTATACCTTTCAGCCGAAGTTGTCGATAAGGTAGTAGCAGTGGTCAATAATGAAGTCATTACTCTTTCGGAGCTAGAAGAAGAGACATTCGGATTACTTCGCACTATTACGGAGAATAATCCACAGAAACCAACACTTGAGGCCCTTGAAGAGGCCCGGCAAGTCGCCTTGAACGGCATGATTGAACGTAGGCTTATCCAACAAAAGGCTAAAAAGTATAATGTTACTGTAACTGAAGAAGATATTGACATTGCATATGAAAATATTCGGAAGGGAATGTCTCTGGATCCTGCGGAGTTCAGAGAAAAACTTGGAAATTCCGGATTAACCGTCGAATCGTACAGGAATAAACTTAAATCTCAAATTCTGCAAAGCCGTCTCCTTAGCTATGATGTACGATCAAAAATAGTCGTTACAGAAGAAATGATTGTCGATTATTACGATGACAACTACACTTCGAATGTTGAGAAGGGAAGCTACTATCTTTTGCAGATTGGTTGCAGTTGGAATAAAACAGATGATCCCGAAGAATTAAAGCTGGATAAAGAGCAAACGCGGTTAAGGATAGAACGCATTTATGATTTGGCCAAAAAAGGTCAGGATTTCAGAGTATTGGCAGAAAAATTTTCCGAGTTGCCTTCAGCGAGCGATGGCGGTGATATTGGCGTATTCACCCTGGATGAGATGGCAGCTGCCATGCGTGACGCCGTTAGTTCCCTGCAGCCGGGGGAAATAAGTGAAATTATTGAAACCCCTGCGGGCTACCAGTTTTTCAAACTGTTGTCGGGGGAAAAGGATGCAACCGTTGTTACTGCTGCTTTTGAAGCTGTAAAGGAAGAAATAAAAGAAAAAATTTACGAAGAAAAACTAAAAGCTGCCTATGCTGAATGGGTAAAAAAACTCAAAGAAGACGCATATATTCAAAGACTGTAAGAGCCCTTGACTCTTAATATACCGGGAAATAAAATGTCACCTGACTCCACAAAAATGGAATACGCCAGCTTAGGAGAATTGCTCCGTGAAACTCGAATTAATCTCGGATTAGATCTTGCGGCGATTGCAGAAGAAACAAGAATATCACCAAAATCTCTTCAGGCAATCGAAGAAAGCAATTTTGCGGCCCTGCCCGCAGAAGCCTTTACCCGTGGTTTTTATGTTCTTTATGCAAAAAGCCTTTTACTAGACCCTGAAGAAGTCCTGCAGATGTACTCAAAGGAGCGGCCAAACCAGCGCAAGTCTATACATAGTTCAATGCTTCCCACAAGTAAAGATGCTAAGGAAGTCGGTAATATGGCTGAACGTCCTTCTTTCCTCCCCTTTTCCTTTATGGGTATGGTTCTCCTCTTGTTAATCTTGCTCGGCGGTTTTCTTTGCTGGTATTTCTCCTGGAATCCTGCCACTTTTCTCAGCCACAAGTTGCGCAGCCTGGAAGAGCCCCAAATAACAGAACAGGTTTCAACAGATCATCCTGAATTGGCTACCGAGAAACAGAACTTTCTCTTTACTCGACTGATTAAGCCCCAGTCGAATCACCATGATCTTTTTGCAATTTCATATCCGTCCACAGCAACTGCTGCCATTGTTCGTGAGATACCTGAATCATCTCCGCCTCCCTCTATTATTGATGATTATTTTATCAATGCTGAATTCAATGAGAAAACAAAAGTCAAACTGAAACTGGATGACCTGCCGGAACGTACAATCCTTTTCAAAACTGGCGAAACAGCAAATTGGCGTGCAAAAGAAAAGGCTGTTCTCATTTTTCCGGCTCACACCCTGACAAAGCTTAGAGTCAACAATACCCTGGTGGACCTTCCTGATATGCACAAAGGAGTTATTACTCTTTCCCTTCCTGAGCATTTGCCGCAATAATCCATGGTGGCATACGCCAATGAAACAGATGCGATAGTCTTAAATTGTACAGATCACGGTGAGTCTGATGTAATTGTCACCTTTTTTTGTCAGGATGTCGGTCGTCTCAGCGCTATCGCAAAGGGGGCCAAAAAAAGTAAACGAAGATTTGTCAACAAGCTTGAACTGTTCAGCTTTCTCCACATAACCTATCAGCAAAAGGCCAATAATTCGTTGGCTTTTTTAACTGAAGCAGAATTGCATTGCAGCTTTTTGCAGATTCGCCGTAATTTTGAAATATATAGCGTCGCTTCCGTAATCAGGGAATTCCTCTTGGTCGGAGTGAGGGAGAATGAGCAGGATTTACAGATTTTTAGGCTGAGCCTTTGGGCTTTTCATAACCTTGACCAAAAACACCCTGCAAAGACAATACTTGCTCTTTTTCTTATCCGTTTCTATGATCACATAGGGTACAGACCTGATCTACAAACCTGTGCCCAATGCGGGCTACAAGTCACAGACCTAAATAGCTATGGATTTGACACCACCATTGGAAGGCTTGTCTGTTCAAACTGTAAGTCATATTCGCAAAAACAATTTCCCGTCTCCCACGGGACCATAAAAATATTAAGATTAGCTCAAGATCAGGCCCTGGAGCGTCTGCACCGCCTCAAAATGTCCGGCAGTATTTTGCATGAGGCAATTTCACTCCTGCAAAGCTATGGCAATCAACTGTTTCAACGTGATATCATGTCGTGGAAATCTGTCCGGAGGTTCATGTCTGTTAAAAACGCATAGAGCTTTTACGACGCCATCAGTGGATAATATAACGTATCTCTCCACTATATTCTGTTTTCTCATAGCCGTCTTCGAGTTTCATGACAAGACCACCATCGCTATCAACCCCTAGGACTTCAGCGTGATATTGCGGAGCTGTCATTACATCAAAACCGTAGACAACTTTTTTGCCAATGGTATCGGAAGCGGCAAGCCATCTTTCCAGCAGCAGATGCCTTCCCCCATTGCCTGAAAAATTTTCACCTTTTAATTCCCTGGCCTCTTCATAATAAAGGAGACCGAAATTCAAGGCCAGCCTGCACAGAAACAAAGCGGTGAACCGGGAAAGATCAATTGGCTTGCCAATGATATTTTTGAGAGAAACAGACAAATCGGAAATATCAGCAGGAAATGAACAATTATTGACATTAATACCGAAACCAACGAGGGTAAATTCCTCACCATGAACCGGTTCCGTGTAACTTTCAACCAGAAAACCGGCCAGTTTTTTTCCTGCAACCAGAACATCGTTAACCCACCGCAGCACAGCCTGTTTGCCGCCAAATTCACGTACAGCCTCACAACAGGACAGTCCGGCAGCCAGGGAAACAAATCGTCGGGATTGCGGCAAAAGTGTGTTCGCATGGATCATACATCCCCAGACTCCTCCCGGAGGAGCATGCCAATGCCTGGTAAACCGACCCTTAGAACGGCTCATCGTATCAGCGAGTATGACCGTGCCGCTTGCAATTGAACTGTTGGATTGGACGTTTTTCTTAATGAGGTCGCGGGCATGCTCCATTGCCCGAGGCAAGGATTGGTGGCTTTGGATAACGGAACCTACAAAAGCCCCATACCTCCTGATTGCTTCAACAGCAGCCTGACCTCCAAATGAATCTTTTTCCTTTGTACACGCCAGCTGCAAAAGATTGTAAACAGTATCCGGCGTTGGTCTATTCTCTGTCATGCAGTAATAAAAGATAAGTGAGCGATGGATAAGTAAAAAACTTCATATGCCAGGCGCGAAACGACACAGATGAAGAGTTTTTACGACGCCATCAATGATCGGTGTCCCAATCTGCCTTAACACGGGTAATGATTTTTTGAATGAGGGAAAGTTTTTCCGGGGCACAGATACCTATTAATGGCTCTCCCTGAGCAACGGACACTCCCTGTTTAAAATAAATGGAGTGGATTACCCCACGTTCTCCATTATAATAAACAGGCGTATCACGCTTCATCAGCGACATGGTCAGGATTTCTTCTCCAGACTCAATGGTCACTTCCCTGGCACCCTTCTTTTCAATTCTGGACTGAATATCAAGAGCAAAAAAATACTTTGCCGATTCAGGGGCTGGAAAGAGTAGAAGCACTTCTTTTAGTATATTTTCTATTATTTCTTTTTTCTTAAGGGGGTGCTTGATGGTCATGAGTTTTTCACCCGCCTCAACAAATTGGCCATCAAATTCAGTATAAATCCGAGCCACTGTACCATTAGTTTGAGCAGTTATTATTTTCGGATTACGCTCCCGGTTAATTTCATATAATCGACTTCCCGGAACCTGCAGCCATTCACCACTGGCAGCATTTACCTCTTCGCCTTCAACTACCTTGAATGAGACCCGGCCTGTATGTACGGCAAAAACGTCTACATAATCATAAGGATCGGATTTATACTTACTCAGCAATTCATCGAAATCT
This sequence comes from Desulforhopalus sp., assembly GCA_049645845.1. Taxonomy (GTDB): domain Bacteria; phylum Desulfobacterota; class Desulfobulbia; order Desulfobulbales; family Desulfocapsaceae; genus Desulforhopalus_A. The sequence continues at coordinate 14,493 of JBARUR010000257.1, forward strand.
ATTTCGTTAGACATACCAACAACCTGTTTTTCCTTTATCTGACAGACCGACAATAAGTACCACGGTCCGGATTACCTTTTGGTTTACCTTTTTATTTAATATGCAAGTCACGAGCAATACGTTTATACTGGCAGAAGAGAGACAAGGCAAGGCTAATATTAGCCTCTCTCACCATATCCACACACCCAAGTTATTTAAATAAATACATATTCAGAAAAATTCATGAAAAAGAGATTTCGTTTCCTCATCACGATTCCGGTCCTGCTTATACTGGGAAGCATGCTTTTTTTCCTGTTTATCCCCTACCTGTCAGAGATCTACCTCTTCCCCCGACTCTTGCATAAACTTCCCTTTACCGAAAAAGAATTGAGCATTTCCAGACTTTCACCATGGAACATAAGAGGCTCTTTGAGCTTAGCCGATGAAGACCGTACCACTCTTTACATACCCAGGTTCGAATTAGAGTATACCCCCGGTAATTTGTTTAAAAGAAAAGTTGCAGGATTACTTCTTGATTCAGCCTCACTTCAAATGGAAATGCAAGACGGATATCCTGTAATTCGCGGTCTGCCCCGGAACGATTCTTCCTTAGTACAGGAAGATAATACCTCGCCTTTGCTTCTGCCATTCGAGATTGAGACGATTACTTTTAAAAATTGTTCAATCACTTTACACAGGGGCTTGCAAAAACCAATTAGAATTATACTTGACGGCACCTTTGAACTGAATTTCACCAAACAACCTGACAACAAGAGACTTCTCTCAGCTTTATCGGGGCAGATGCTCACAGGAGGCGATCTTACGCTAAAAGGCGATCTTGAATTTAAATCAGTGGAAACCGGATACGATGCCAATCTGCAGTTAAAAGCATCCGATATCAGCCAACTGACTTCCTTTTTGCCGTATTTAGAAGATACAAAGCTTTCCGGGGAACTTACTCTTAACGGTCAGGCCCATTTTGCTGAATTACTCGACCATCTCATCAGCTTCAAGACGAATACAGAGTTTGCTGAATTCCGGTTTAGCAACAATAATCTTCTCAGCGAAAATAATTCCAATGAAAAACCGTTTAACCTGCAGCTGACCGGCACTTCTCGTAAAATCGATTACGGTCTTGCCAATTTTATCCTTATTTCTCCCGAACATATTACTCTTGATCTGCAAGGCGGCCTGGAAATATCTGAGAAAACGTTTAACGGGGTCGGTCATCTTTTTTCCCAAAGATCACAGTCCCGAGCCACAATACAATTTGCGGGCAACAATCTTCCATCCGGGACTGAGATCAGCTATGAACTCGCAGGCGATGCCTTCAATGTAGACGATGATTACTCCGTCAGTTCTTTCAAAGCGGACGGAGAAATTACTTTCGCTGGTTCAACTGTTGAGGCAAACTTGAGGAGTATTATTCCGGAAATCTCTCTCAAGAAGAGTGAAATTTCTTTGATTAACAGTTCACTGCAGCTGCCTTTCCATTATCCGTATAGTGCAAAGGATACCGCTGGTGAAATAAAAATCGAGGAAATACAGTATCAAAAAAAGAAAAGCGGCACGCTTTCCGCGTCCCTCCTGCAATCTTCCACAGGAATAGACTTCAGCACAATATTCACTACACCTTTTGCCCCCGGCTTGAATCTCACCTGTGATGGCACGACCCTGCTGACAACTGATATTTCAGTTCGTTGCCGCTTTCCGGAAACAGAGTTTAACTCCACTACCATCCCCGGCTTTATTTCTCTTCCTGAAGGTCTTTCCTTTAATGGTAAGCTTGGCGCCGATGGTGAATTTCATATAAAAGACGAAGTTCCAACAGGAAAACTCAGGGTAAATTATAAAAATGGCACTTTGACCCATGGGGAAAACAAGCTCTCGGATATTAATATCGGAGTTGTTTTTCCCCGCCTTCCACTGCTCCAAAGCCACCAGGGTCAATTGTGCACAATACATTCTTTGGACTTTGGGAAAATTAAATTATCGGACGCACGGATATATTTTCGTATCGAAGACGAGCAATCTATTTTCCTGGAGAAAATTCAAGCAAGCTGGGCCGGCGGTAAAGTGGAAACCGGCAGCTTCGCGCTCTCAACCGACATGAAGGCACTGGAAACCACCCTTTACTGTGATCGCCTGGGTTTCACTCAGTTGCTCGCTCAGTTCGGGATCGACGAGACAGAGGGCCAGGGATCACTGAACGGCAGACTCCCCATGATCATAAATAAACAGGGAGTGGTTTTTGAAGATGGATTTCTGTTTTCCACGCCAGGCAATAGTGGTATAGTCCGTTTCAATAATACCCGGCAACTGCATCAGGGAATGCCGGACATCAACGGCAGTGCCTATCTGGACTATTCAATGAAGGCTCTGGAAAATTTTTCGTATAACTGGGCAAAACTTTCCTTTAACAGTCAGCAGGACGAACTCCTGATCGCCATGCAGCTAGACGGGGAACCGGCAGACCCTTTACCTTTCGGGTATAAAAATGGACAGATTGTACCGAGCAGCCAAGGTCCGGGACTGCAGCATCCCATCAGGCTGGATGTGAACTTTCGCCTCCCTATGCACGATCTTTTTCAGTATGGAAAAAGCATTCAATCCTTTATGGAGAATATGTAATATGGCAGTACGTAAACAGTATGTTTTCTTTATCCTTTTATTGGCTATCTTCTTGCTTGCTCCCGCCTGCACGCGACATCAGGTTGAGATTAAGCCTGTGGAAATCAAACCAATTCATATCACCATTGATGTGAATGTTAAAGTTGACAGAGCTCTTGATGACTTTTTTGAAGATCTGGACAAAAAGCAAGCGGAATAAAAATAGATTTTAACCATAGAGGTACACAATGCGTAAAAACTTTTTCTTCATTTCTTCACTCTTTATTTTTATTGCCTGTTCGCTCTTTATCGTTACTATCGGCCATTCAGCTTCCATTAAGGAGCAAATGGCTGCCAGAATTCCGGCGATTAACGCTCTGAAAGATCAAGGCAGCATTGGCGAGAACAATAAAGGCTTTCTTGAGTATCGGACAGGTGGCACCCCCCAGCAGGCTCTCGTGGAGGATGAAAATGCTGATCGTGCCGTCGTTTACAGCGCCATTGGTAAAAGCCAGGGCGCCCCGCCGGCGCTGGTGGGAGAGCGGCGGGCGAAAATGATTGTTGAAAACGGCCAGGCAGGACATTGGTATCAAAAGCCTGACGGCTCCTGGTACAAAAAATAGCTCGCATTTCGACATGATTGATTCACCCAAAGATACGCTTTTCAATATCGACTCGGTTGAGGAAGACTTTGTTTTCAACGAACGGGTGGTTGAGGTCTTTGACGATATGTTGGATCGCTCCATTCCTTTTTATCGTCAGGTTATTGATGCTCAGGCACAGCTGTTCCATGGTTACCTGGAACAGGGAGACACTGTCTACGATCTTGGCTGTGCCACCGGCACTACGCTTCTTGAGTTTTCCCGTCTGCTCGAACACAAGAAGCTCCAGTACATAGGCATTGACAATTCTGCTCCCATGCTTGATAAAGCCCGGCTCAAGTCGGAGATTTATTCAAAACAGGAGTGCCTTTCCTTTCTGCTTGAAGACATCACCGCCTTTGACCACCCAGGCGCCGGAGGCATCATTCTCAACTATACTCTGCAGTTTATCCGTCCGTTGCAGCGAGAAAGTTTTCTGCAGCGAATCTTTAACAATCTTCGTCCCGGCGGAGTTGCCCTGATCAGTGAAAAAGTGATCACTCATGATAGGCGACTCAATCGTGAATTTATCGACATTTACTATAAATTTAAAAAATCCCGCGGATATTCGGAACTTGAAATTGCTAAAAAACGCGAAGCTCTGGAAAACGTACTTATTCCTTTTTCGATTGAGGAAAATAAAACCATGTTGGAAAAATGTGGTTTTATATCGGTCGAGACCTTTTTCCAGTGGTTCAATTTCACCTCATTCATTGCAATAAAACCTGCGTAACAAAGATTTCCCCTCCTTATGAATTATCTTTCTTTTCTGCCGGATTCGGCCAATGCAGACGCCATCATCTGTGAACACACCAAGCGACGCAACTGGATCGAACAAAATAAAAAAGGTTTTTTACGCTACCGCCAGCCTTTTCTGCAACTCTCCGAATATCGAGCAAAACATATCGACTGCTCCGGGGATAGTATAATCATAGGGAAACCTGAAGAAGTCAGCGACCACGAGCGACAACAAATAACTGAGCAACTAAAGGCTTTCATGCCGTGGCGAAAAGGACCCTTCTCTGTATTCGGTGTCAATATCGATGCGGAATGGCGCAGTGAAAGAAAGTGGCAGCGGCTCCTTCCGGAACTCCCCGACCTCACGGACAAAGTCATTGCCGACATTGGCTGCAATAACGGTTATTACATGTTTCGCATGTCCCAGTCCCAGCCCCGATTTGTTCTCGGTTTCGAACCATCGGTCCAGCATTATTATTGTTTTAAGGCTTTAAATGCGATGGCAGGAAGGCAGGACCTTGATATCGACCTGCTGGGCGTCGAACATCTCAGCCTCTTCAATGATTGTTTTGATGTGGTCTTTCTTATGGGTATTATTTATCATCGGCCTTCCCCTATTGATACTCTACGTGATATCCTGAGTGCCTTAAAATCTGGCGGCACTCTTATTGTCGAATCGCAGGCCATCCCCGGCGAATCCCCTTTTGCCCTTTTTCCCGAAGAAACTTACGCCAAGGTACCGGGAACTTATTTTGTTCCAACCGGCAATTGCCTATGTAACTGGATGAAGAAAGCTGGATTTGTCGATATCAATCTCTTTTGTACCCACCCGATGTCAAGCACTGAACAACGTCAGACTGACTGGATGACCTTTGAGTCATACAATGATTTTATCGATCCAGCCAACCAGCAATTAACAGTTGAGGGATACCCTGCCCCCTATCGGGTTTTTATCAAGGGCAGAAAAAAAGAATAGTCGGTTCACCTTAAAACAACAGGAAATGTTGCCTTTCACTTGAAGTATGAGTACACTGCAGCAGAACTGAATTTCACTCGTTTCCTGACCTAAGGAGTTATCAAATGGATCTTTCAAAGTACACGTTATACAGTAGCGGACTCAAGGGAGCCGAATCAACATTCGGTGAAATTGCCGAAAAAACCGGCATAAAAGATGTTGTTTACTCATTCGACGGCCACAAACTTTCCAGGGAGAATAATGTTATTATCCTCAAGAAAGAGCAACTCGAACGTGGTGACATCAGTATGGAACTCGCGTCGCGCATGCTCAACCGTACCTACTATGAAACTGATAAAATACGAAAAGTGCTGCAAACCATTTTCCATATGGTCAACAGCGGTCACCAGGTTTTTGTGATAGGGGCGATTCAGGAAGATGGTTCTGTAAAGGGTGGAACCGGCTGGGCAGTTGAACTTGCTAAAATGTTCAATCGCCCCCTTCATGTATTCGATCAGCCCCAGAAAAAATGGTTTACCTGGAAGGCCGGTTGGCAGGAAGATTCACCTCGAATTGAGTATGACACATTTGTAGGCAGTGGCACCCGTTACCTCAGTGATGCAGGACACGAAGCCATCGAAAAACTTTTCAGAGATTCGTTTGGAGTATAAATGCCGTTACGATCTTACGGGGCTGTTATCAATGCTGCCCCGTAATCTCATTTTTCCTGTCAGCGAAATCCTTCCTTCTTCCTTTCTTTAGTTTTCCTACCCACTCTGTTGCACTGCTATAACTGCCGGCCTTAAGAAAAAATTCTTACTTGAAATTTCTTTCATTTTCATCTACGCAATATTAAAATTACATTTAATAATTAAATTAATGCCTTTCAAATCTACTTTCATGAATACAAAGAGCATTGATGGAAGCACTTCCGCAATGCAGGGATTTTTCTTGCATTCCTGACAGGTCTTTTAACAAGAGGTGAATAATGAAAATACAGTTTTAAAGCTCGGACTGAGTGCCCTGCTGGCGGCCAATGTACTTCTTTTAAACAGTGCGGTGCCAGGCATTAACAGTTTTGCCCTGGCGGCTGAGACTGCCAAGGTTGAGTTGCCTGCTGATGTCCAGACTGTTAAAGGGAAGATTACCAATATATCACAAAAAGCTAAGACCATTGCTCTCACTAAGAGTGATAAGAGTTTTTTCCTGTTAAAATTTACCGATGACACCAAATTGTCCGGTGTGGCATCTACTAAAGAATTTGCCGGAGACGAGGCAATAATTGTTAAATACACCACAGTGAACGGTGAAAATATTGCGACTTCTCTTGAAAAAGCTCATGTAAAATTACCAGCTGGACTGAAAGAAATAAAAACTAATGAGCTTTCTGAACTTCTAGCCGGCAAAAACAATCTTCTCGTTATTGATTCGCGTCCGAATGTAAGATATGCGGAAAGTCATATCCCAGGGGCTATCTCCATTCCATACTCCGATCTTGTCAAAATGGGAGATGAAGGAGCAAAGCTGTTGGAAAAATACAAAGACAGACAGCTTATTTTTTATTGTGGAGGCACAACCTGAACCATGAGTCCAAAATCTGCCGGTCTGGCAGCTAAATTGGGTCATGAAAATGTTCTGGTATACGTAGACGGTCTTCCGGCATGGAAGAAGGCAGGTAATAAGGTCGTACCAACAATCGATCATATTGAATATGGCAATATTGTCTTCGTTGATTTACGCGATCCTTCTAAAGTTGAAAAAGGATATATTCCTGGATCCTACTCTGTTCCTTTTGCCGAACTTGAAGATGCCGAATTTTCATTCCCTACTCGTCTTGGAGCCCCTATATACCTGTATTCAGATAACAATTCAGAAGTTGATATAGCCACTAAAATGGTTAAAGAATGGGGATATAAAAACGCCATCGGTTTTCATGGAGCACTGAAAGCATGGAAAGATGCGGGGAAAATATTACAGAGAGGACCAGTCCTGACAGCATCAGACGACCTGCCAATTTTTTGGCAGAAAAAACTAGGCCCGGGAGAAATCAGCAACACCGATTTCACAGAATCTCTTAAATCAGAACTCATTCGTGTTATTGATGCACGGACTCCTGCAGAATACGAATCTGGCCATTTCCCTGGCTCTATATCCATTCCGCTCGAACAGATGAAAGCCAGAATGTCAGAAATCCCAAAGGACAAATTCATCGTTGTTCACTGCACAACAGGTGGACGGGGAGAGATTGGCTACAGAATGCTTAAAGAAGAAGGCTATTCCGTTAAATTTTTAAATGCGGAATGTGAATGTTCCACGTCTGGAGAATATGAAATATGGTAAGGAATAATCTATAATTCCAGACTGTTAAGGTTATATTCGGTCCACAGACTCTTTTTTAGTCTGTGGACCGTTTGCATTTAAACAGTTATTGATTTGATAACCGTTCATCGGCAATACCATGATCCCGATATACCTGAGCTCTTGTACGTTTAATTAGAAGCATCAGTTGTTGTTTTCCCCCTTTCAACCCATTGATAAAATTTTTCAACAAGCTCTTTTCCGGTAATTCGTGGCCCGTATTGAGGCACTATCATTTCGACATCCAATTGCCTGGCCAGGACTGCCCATCGACGGCAGGCCTCACGTCCTGACATATAGCGATTATGAAAAAGATCCATTTGCGGTACATGCTTCTTAAACTCTTCCTCGTTTTGAATATTTTCGGCCTGCGACATCATTGAAGCACCAAGATTAGCGGTAAACAAAATTTTGGAAACAGGGTCATAGAGATGAAAATTTCCCGGAGAATATAAAAAATGGGCAGGTACTGCAATCAGAGGACTACCTGCCAATTCCACCCTCATCCCTTGATCGGGAATAGCGGTTACCCTCGATTCCAAAAGACCTTGAACACAAAATGCCGGAAGAAATCTTGTCCAAAGCGATGATATCATGATTTGAGCCTTGCTGATAGGCAGCCACAAATTAAGCCCGGAACCAATATCCGGATCCTGATGAGGTAAAAAAATGTAATCCAGCGATCCGGATGGCAAATGAGCCGACAGTGCGGCGAGGACATTTTTATAAATGCGCTGTCCGCCACAACCTACAAGCATTCCCCGACTATTATGCTTGATAAGAAATTGGTGAGCTTGAATTGATCCGTCAATGACTTGATTATTTAGCCGAATGCACTGATGCTGATCATCGGTATAGAGTATTGTCGACATAATATTTTTTATATAAAATGGTTTATGCTATTGTAATGAAAAAAAACCTCTATCAGCTTCTTTTTACAATATAGTAATTACTCTATTCCCGATTACCGGATTTTATGTTTTTACGACGCCGTCAACCATGGAAAGGGTACTTTAACGACCATTCCCTCAAGGGGATTATAAAGGATCCGAGCTTATTCATTGAATTTTAATTAAACGAAAATGCAAAATAACAATCAAAAAAACTCCCTGCTTTGTCCCGGCTGTCGGAAACTTATCAGCCGCTCAAACACTGTCTGCCCTTTTTGTGGACTGAATAAACCGGCATCCAGATTGAAAAATAATATATTTGTATCCTGGATCTCCAACGGTGACCAGCTTGTTACTACTATTATTGCTGTTAACGTTATCATGTTTATTTTTTCGATCATCATTGATCCACGCTCCGGAAGTTTGCATTTCAGCCCCTTTCATTTTCTTTCCCCAAGCAATCAAAGTCTTCTGGTGCTAGGCTCGACCGGCACAATCCCCGTGTTTCAACTGGATCGCTGGTGGTCCCTGATGGCTGCAAACTATCTGCACGGCGGTCTTCTGCATATCGTTTTTAACATGCTTGCTATTCGGCAGCTTGCCCCTCTGGTAATCCAGGAGTTTGGAGCAAACAGGATGATTATCCTCTATACCCTGGGAGGAATAGGAGGCTTTTTCATCTCTACACTCGCCGGAGTACGGTTTACTATCGGAGCCTCAGCAGCTCTTTGCAGTCTCATCGGCGCCCTGCTCTATTACGGAAAAAGTCGTGGTGGCACCTATGGTCAAAATATATTCAGTCAAATAGGCGGCTGGGCCATAGGCATTGGCATTTTTGGCCTTTTAGTTCCGGGAATCAACAACTGGGGCCATGGCGGAGGCATGCTGGCCGGAGTTTTACTCGGATTTATGCTCGGCTATTCAGACAAAAAACGGGAAAAATTCAGTCATAAAGCTGTGGCCATGATATGCCTGGCCGCAACCGGCGTGATACTTCTCTGGTCATGCCTGAACGGTTTACTTTTTCTTTTTTTTAGACACTAGCCCGGACTTCTCACCAGTCGAGGTTGCCGTGAGATAAGCGAGCATCGCGAGACCTCGATCCGAGAAGTGAAGCAATGAACTATAGTTGCCTATGTTCATTGCTTCTTCGACGAAAGAGACGCGACAAGATCGGCTGGTCTTCGGTGAACATTGTGAAAATTTCAGTTTAAGAATAGAGGTGTTAATTGAGATGAGTAAGTTCACGATTATTATTCCGCTCAATCCGGGACCTGGTCGGCGATGGGCTAGCCGTTTACGGTTGACGAAACCCGCTGGATTAGGTTATATATTATAGTTTTGTCTGCAAATTCAACAGGAATACAGAAGTCCTCCTCACACAAACAGGATGAATCGAAGGGCATAACTGTCAGATCGAAAACAACAAATTTGATGCCCAAAACGCAGCATAAATTGAAAGTATTCGGATTAATCCTCCTTTCATTCTTCAAAAGCCAGAAAGTTACCTTCGACGAATACCGGCACTAATAAAGGAAAAACTGCCATGAAAGCATTAATCGCCCTGGAAGACGGGACCATCTTTGAAGGACGATCATTTACCGGTCACGGCGAGGCGGTAGGTGAAATCGTTTTCAATACATCTCTCAGTGGTTACCAGGAAATTCTGACTGATCCATCGTATACCGATCAGATCGTCACCATGACCTATCCGCTTATCGGCAATTACGGCGTGAATCCTCAAGATATGGAATCGGCTGCCGTACACCCTCGAGCATTTCTAGTAAAAGAATACAATCCCTACCCCTCTAATCACCGCTCGACCCAGACACTTGCCGATTTTCTGATGGAATACGGCGTGCTCGGCGTGGAAGGTTTTGACACCAGAGCGCTCGTCAGACATATCCGGACTAAAGGCGCGATGAAGGGTATTGTCTCCACCCGGGATCTAGATAAGAGTTCATTAGTAAAAAGAGCTAATGACTGGTCCGGGCTTATCGGCCTTGATATGGTTAAACGAGTCACATGTAAGGAACCGTACGGCTGGGCGGACAACTGTCCTGTGCCGGGTACCAATTTTACCACGGCACAAACCGGCATGAACGATCCTTTTAACGTTGTAGCCTTTGACTTTGGCATAAAATACAACCAATTGCGGTTATTAACGGAAAAAGGATGTCGCGTTCAGGTGGTCCCGGCCTATACCAGTGCCGAGACAGTCCTGGCCATGAAGCCGGACGGAATTTTTCTTTCCAATGGTCCCGGTGATCCGGAGGGCGTTGAAGGCGTTGTCGATACTGTCAAGGAGCTTCTTGGCAAAGTCCCCATCTTCGGAATATGCCTTGGTCACCAGATGCTCGGTCTTGCCTATGGAGGTTCCGCTTATAAGCTGAAATTCGGTCACAGGGGCGGCAATCAGCCGGTAAAGGACCTTACCACAGGCCACGTCGAGATAACTTCTCAGAACCATGGTTTTTGTATCGACGAAAAAAGCCTCCCTAAAGACGATGTAGAAGTGACTCATATCAATCTCAATGACAATAGTCTTGAAGGCATGCAGCACAAAAAGTTCAAGGCCTTCTCCGTTCAATACCATCCTGAATACGCTCCGGGGCCCCATGATGCCGTCTATCTTTTTGACCGATTTCTTGCAATGATGCGGGAATAAAGAACAGGACAGCAACGCCGGCATTTCCACCCGGCACGGGTTAACTCATAAACGCAGAGAAACAAACAGATCATGCCGAAAAGAACAGATATCAAAAAAATCCTCATCATAGGCTCCGGCCCAATCATTATCAGCCAGGCCTGTGAATTCGATTATTCCGGCGCTCAGGCAGTCAAGGCCTTAAAAGAAGAAGGGTATGAGGTCGTGCTCATTAACTCCAATCCGGCAACCATCATGACCGATCCGGAATTGGCGGACAGTACTTATATCGAGCCGATCACCGCGGAATTTATTGCAAAAGTCATCGAAAAAGAACGCCCGGATGCTCTGCTGCCTACACTAGGCGGCCAGACTGCACTTAATGCAGCAATCAAAGTAGCGGAAATGGGCATTCTCGAGAAGTATAACGTTGAACTTCTTGCTGCAAATATCGCGGTTATTAAAAAAGCCGAAGGACGCGAGGAGTTTCGCGATGCCATGCGCAAGATCAACCTCAAGGTTCCCGAATCGATAATTGTCAAGACTCTTGAAGCGGCGATTGCGGCAGGTGATGAACTGGGTTTTCCGGTTATCGTTCGACCAAGCTTTACACTGGGCGGAACTGGAGGGGGAGTTGCCTATAATCGCCAGGAATTGGAAGAACTTTGCACTTCCGGTCTTGATCTTTCCATGAATACCGAAGTTATGCTGGAACGCAGCCTTCTCGGATGGAAAGAGTATGAGCTAGAAGTAATGCGGGATAAAAACGACAACGTCGTCATTATCTGCTCCATTGAAAATGTTGATGCAATGGGCGTTCACACCGGCGACAGTATAACTGTTGCCCCGGCACAGACGCTAACGGATCGTGAATACCAGGAAATGCGCGATGCAGCTATCGCCATTATCCGTGAGATCGGCGTGGAAACCGGTGGATCAAATGTCCAGTTTGCGGTCAATCCTGAAGACGGCGAGCTGATGGTCATTGAGATGAACCCCAGAGTATCAAGGAGTTCGGCCCTCGCCTCCAAGGCAACGGGTTTTCCAATCGCTAAAATTGCCGCAAAACTTGCAGTGGGTTACACCCTTGATGAGCTGAAAAACGATATTACCCGTGAGACTCTTGCAGCCTTTGAACCGAGTATCGACTACTGCGTTGTAAAAATTCCCCGCTGGACCTTTGAAAAATTCCCTGAGGCTGACGATGTTTTGACTACGTCCATGAAATCGGTGGGTGAAACAATGTCTATCGGCAGGACTTTCAAAGAAGCGTTCCAAAAAGCTATGCGATCTCTGGAAACCGGGAGATTCGGTTTTGGCGGCGATGGCAAACAAATTCTCACCCACCTTGACAAGGAAGACCTGGAGCGAGGTTTGCGAATTCCGAGTTCAAAAAGAATTTCCTTTATTTATGAAGCTTTGAAAAGAGAGATGGGTCTTGATGAACTCTATGCCTTAACCAGCATTGACCGCTGGTTCCTCTTTAATTTTCAGCAAATTGTCGAGACTGAAAGAGAAATTTCAGAGCGGGGTTTCCAAGGTTTAGACCCTGAATTTCTGCGTTTTTGTAAAGAACGTGGATTTTCTGATCATCAACTATCATACTTGTCCGGAACCTCAGAAGATGATATCAGGCAGCTACGCAAAAAGCTGGAGATTTTGCCTGTATATAAACTCGTCGACACTTGTGCCGCTGAATTCGAGTCCTATACTCCGTACTACTATTCAACATACGAACAGGAAAACGAAGCCAGGAAGACAGATGCCAAGAAAATAGTTATTCTCGGCGGCGGCCCTAATCGCATTGGTCAGGGTATCGAGTTCGATTACTGCTGCGTTCATGCCGCCTTTGCACTGAGGGAAATCGGTGTTGAGTCAATAATGATCAACTCCAACCCTGAAACTGTCTCCACCGACTATGACACTTCCGACAAACTGTTCTTTGAACCACTCACCCGTGAAGATGTCCTGAATATCATCGATCAGGAACAACCGGACGGCGTCATTGTCCAGTTCGGCGGCCAGACTCCGCTTAACTTGGCTGTTCCGCTTGCAGAAGCCGGCGTAAAGATTATCGGCACTCAGCCGGACGCAATAGACAGAGCGGAAGACCGCAAAAGATTTCAGCAGTTTTTACAAAAACTTGATTTGCGCCAACCCGACAATGATACCGTTCATACTCTTGAAGAGGCATTGGCGGCAGCAAATCGAATCGGCTTTCCGGTCGTAGTCCGTCCTTCTTATGTCCTCGGTGGTAGAGACATGCGAATTGTCTACAATGACGAGGGTATCAAGGATTTCATGATAGCTGTCGGCGGCACCAAACTTGAACATCCAATTCTCATCGATAAATTTTTAAAAGACGCAATTGAGATCGACGTCGATGCCATCTGTGACGGGAAACATACTATTATCGGAGGTATCCTCGAGCACGTGGAAGAGGCCGGAATCCATTCGGGAGACTCTTGCAGTATCCTGCCGCCTCACACCCTGTCAGAAGACCTGATTGAAGAGATTAAACGAGCAAGCAGGGCCATGGCTGAGGAACTTGGTGTCATTGGCCTGATGAATGTCCAATTCGCCGTCAAGGATAAACAGCTTTATATTCTGGAGGTAAACCCTCGCGCGTCACGAACCGTTCCTTTTGTCAGCAAAGCTACTGGAGTTCCTCTCGCCAAACTTGCCACCAAGGTGATGATGGGAGCTACCTTGCAAGAACTTG
>JBARUR010000258.1:0-38402 GCA_049645845.1 Desulforhopalus sp.
ACGGGAACGCGCCATATTCATTCTTTCAGTATTTATCGAAAAAGTTTCGAAAGAAAAGAATAGCCCCGAATTTCTCGAAGCTGTTGCCCGCCTTTTGGTCAACTGGCTGCAAATCGAGACGGAATATCTTTCGGGTTTTCCATTTATTTGCCTGCAACTGCAGACATTACTGCAGAAGATGCTTCAGCTAGGCCTCTGGTATCAGACGGAGAACCTGATAATCATCCTGGCCCAGATTCAAACAGGGACTCTCCCCAAAAACAACCTGATTCGACAAACCATAAGTAAGGTTCACTCCTCTCTGGCCGAAGAGGCCTTCCTTAAAAACCTGGTTGACGTCTATCTCGACAAAAAAGAGGACCGACGAGATATAGCCCAATGCCTTCTCCTTCACTTTGGCAGCAAAGCAGCCGCCGTACTGGTACAGTATCTAGTCGACTGCAAAGACAGAGAGAAACGCTTTTCTCTTCTTGAGTTCATCCCAACGACCGGCAAGGTTGCTTTACCGGTTTGTGATTTCTGCCTGAAACAAAATCCTCCCTGGTACGTGGTCAGAAACCTGATCATCATCATTTCCCGCATGGAAGATCCAAAGCTCTATGAGATGGTCCGGCCGTTTCTAACGCATAAAGACATCAGGGTGCAGTTGCAGATCTTGAACTGCATTACCAAATTGGCTGGTGGTCAGATGCGGGACCGGCTGATAGAAGCGCTCAGCTCCATCAATGACGAATTGAAACAGCAGGTTGTTGTTCAATTAGGAAATATGGGGGGAAAAGACGTTGGAAACGCCCTCTGCAATCTCCTGGAGAAAAGAGAGGCAATTGCCGGTCACGTGCGTGACGAACTGATTTTAGTAACCTGTACCAGGATAAAGTATTTTCCTTCAGAGCGGGCTATACGGATCGTTAAGGAGCTTCTGACTGAACGAGCGGAGCGCTTTAACGAAGGGGACCCGATTCTACAGGCAGCCCGGGACACCCTTGTAAGCATGGAGTTAAAAAATACCGGCAGTTCAACGTCCGGTCCCTTCTCTTCTTCGGTACCGATGGTTCCTTTGGATGACGAAAGCTTCAAAGTGCCCTTTGCAACAGAGGAAGAATTTGACAGCATCTTGGGTGGAGAAATAACTTCCTCGCCAAAACATCTGGAAGCTCCTCCAACGCAGTCCACTCCGGTAAAAAAAGATGAGAAACAGCCAGTCGCCGACTCATGCGGTACACCCAGTAAAGAAGACATCATCCAGAAAGCGAAAAACGATCTGAATGATCCCGGTCTTGCCATTCACTTCTGCCTCTGGGCTAAATTTTATGAGGAAATGACCACGGAGGAATTCACCGCCTTCCATACCGCCCTGAAAGTTAAGATATATCAACCGAACGAACTGATTATTGCTCGAGGTGACCTGCAGGCCCCGCTCTTTTTCTTTGACCATGGTTACGTCAATTTAGTCAGAAACCTCGGAGGCGAAGAAGTTCACCTAAACCCGATCGGTGCAGGCGATCTCATCGGCAGCGATATCTTTCTTACCGGTCAGGCATGGAACCTCTCATTGTATGCCAAAGAAGCTGTGACAGCTCGTGTCTTTGATCTGGAGCACCTGTTAAAAATGCAGGTGGATTTCCCCCATCTGGCCGGCAGGTTATTCTCTTTCTGCTCACGCTATGATGTCCTGCAAGCCATGCTTCGGGTATTTGACCAGCACGATCCTGCAATAATAGAGAGGACGAATATACTGCACAAAGGGAGTTCCGGAAAATCAGCAGATAATAAGATCGAGCAGGGCAAAATACTCAAAAAACTGCGAGGCGGGCTCAGCTTTTCACTACCGACCAAAGCTCATACCAAGATCAATTTACTCCTTGAAAACCAGCTCAAATTGAGTATCCGGCTGTCTTCCGGTGTTGTTGATGCCCTTCCGGCGACGATTATCGGGACCATGCGAACTGTGGCCATGCCGAAAGAATCGGCTATCTTTGTCCGGTTTCTCCAACCCTTACCCGATTCCCTGTATGCATGTGATAATATCGAATTTATGGAATAGAGATTACTTCCTGTTCGCGTTGACAACTTTTGACCAAACGATTGCTTTTATCCCTTCTTGGGAAAGTTAACTTGAGCCGTAGTTAATGATTTCAATTTCAATATCTTTTCCCGGGTAAGTCTGACACGCCAGCCGCATATCCGGGTCGGCGTCTAAGCGCTTGAGAGCGGCTGCTTCTCTTTGTTGAACCGGGCTTAAATATTTTTGGCCTTTTACTATCCTGATAAGGCATTTTCCACAAACCGCCTTTCCTCCGCAGATCGTCTTGATTGGAACCTCATTTATCTGTAAAGCCACCAGTATTGAGCGTACCATGATGGTTTCAATCTGCTGTTGATTGTTTTTTATAAAAATCGATACCATAAGCCTACCTGTTTCTACTTAAATATTTGTTCTGAAGCGCCCTTGCGGTGCAACGACGCAGATGAAGAGTTTTACAACGCCATCATAAACAGAAAGGCATTATAGCCGAAATAGCTGACAAGCAAAGCCATACCCTCCAGGCGATTGATTCTGCCAGGCCCGCGGAAACCATAACAAAAGATAAAAAGAAGGACTGTCAGAGCGGCCATTATCAATATATCTCTCGACAGAACTTCGGGAGCAACAGGTGTAGGATGAATCGCCGCGGCAATTCCGACAACCGCCAGGGTATTGAAAAGATTGGATCCTAGTATATTGCCGAGGGCAATGTCGTGTTCTCCTTTTCGGGCAGCTATTACCGATGAGGCAAGTTCAGGAAGCGACGTACCGAGTGCCACTATTGTCAGACCGATTATCAAATCACTGACACCGTAACCATGAGCTATTGTTACCGCCCCCCATACAAGGATTCGAGAGCTTATTATCAGCAGCACCAGCCCTATAACAAGCCATAACAAAGCCTTCTTTAAAGGGGTTGCACGGGCATCAAGTTCTTTTACAATATCATCACCTAAGGCATCGGTCCGCTGCCTGAATCCTTGAAAGACAGACCAGGCAATAAGCCCTGCAAATATAGCCAGCAAGCACCAGGCATCGACGCGCGACAATCTTCCGTCCAAAAGTTGAAAGGCAGCAAAGCCTGTAACAGCAAGCAGGATAGGCAATTCTTTACGCAGCACACTGGAATGAACGGCAATTGGACTAATCAGCGCAGTCAGGCCAAGAATCAAGGCGATATTGGTAATATTTGAGCCGTAGGCATTGCCAAATGCAAGGCTGGGATTTCCCTGCATTGCTGCCAATGCCGAAACCAACATTTCCGGAGCCGATGTGCCGAATCCAACAATCAACATACCGATAAGTAAAGGCGGCATACCAAAATGCCGTGCTGTGGCTGCCGATCCTTCAACAAAACGGTCGGCACTCCACACAAGCAATAATAAACTGCCGACAACTGCGATATATGCTAGTGTCATAAAAAGACTCCGTAAGCATGTGTTAAAGGAAGAAAGTTGGGTGTTTTATAATGAATCATAAGGCAGCATAATCATAAAGCAATAAGTGGAACGCTATGGATACAGATACAGCTAAAAACATTTTTTCGCGAGACCGGTATGCCGCTCTTACCGGCATTGAAATAGTCGAAGCCGGAAAAGGTTATTGCAAAGCCCGGCTGAAAATTGAAGATAAACATATGAATGCAGCAAATGTCGTCCAGGGAGGCGCTATTTTCACCCTTGCCGATCTTGCCTTTGGTGTTGCATCGAACAGCCATGGCCAGCTGGCTTTGGCGATAAACGTCAACATCTCATTTTTAAACAGTGTATCTTCAGGCATCCTTTACGCTACAGCGACAGAATTGACCGAACCTAAAAGATTAGGTGCCTATGATGTCATGGTCACCGATGATAATGGACAGATAGTTGCCAGGTTTAACGGGATGGTCTATCGAAAAAAGCAAACTCTTCCAAACAAGCCAACAGCCTGAACCGCTTCGTTCATGAATCATCTTTCATTTATTTTTCCGACGCCATCAATATTACACCTTTGTAATGTTTCCGAAAGACTCTGGTAATGTTGACCGAATATACTCTCACACCGAGATTTTATGTTTTTTACGAGTCTATCAAACTTAAGGAATATCATATGTTAGAAAATTCACCGCAGTTCCCCGCCCATTCCGTTGTGCGACCAGATTCGGCGGGATCACCACCGTCAACCGATGTATACAGTTCCATTCAACGGATCAACGAGACGGTGAAAGAGAGTTCGAGCTGGATCTCTCCTCTCAAATATGAACTTTCCAAGGTAATAATCGGCCAGGAACACCTCATCGAACGATTGTTGATCGGACTTCTTTCCGGAGGGCACATTCTTCTTGAAGGTCTCCCTGGTCTCGCCAAAACCCTGGCAGTGAAAACCTTGGCCAAAGCAATCCAAACAGATTTCAGGCGAATTCAGTTTACTCCGGATATGCTGCCCGCCGACATTATCGGTACACAGATTTACAATCCTCAACAGACAACTTTTGAAGTGAAAAAAGGGCCGATTTTCTCTTCTCTCATTCTGGCCGATGAAATTAATCGTGCTCCGGCCAAAGTACAATCGGCGCTGCTGGAAGCTATGCAGGAAAAACAGGTCACCATCGGTGACCAGAGTTTTCTGCTGCCTGAACTTTTTTTAGTGCTTGCTACCCAGAACCCGATTGAACAGGAAGGCACCTACCCGTTGCCCGAAGCGCAGATCGATCGTTTCATGTTGAAAGTTGTCGTCGGCTATCCAAGCAGGACCGATGAAAGGAAAATTTTAGACAGTTTTGACCAGACAGATTCGGAAAGGCTGGTGACACCCGTTACCGATCCCCGGGATATCCTGGCGGCCAGAAAGGTTATCAACACCATCTATATGGATGACAAAATTAAAGACTATATTGTCTCCCTGGTCTATGCCACCCGGGAACCTCAGAGCTTTCAGCTGGAACTTAAGGACTATATTGAGACAGGCGCCTCTCCACGAGCCACTATCAATCTTAAGGCTGTCTCTCGTTGTCTCGCTTTTCTTGCAGGTAGAGGCTATGTGACGCCGGATGATGTCAAGGCATCGGTTATCGACGTTATGCGGCACCGTCTGCGAATCAGCTATGAAGCAGAGGCCGAAGGGATCAGCAGCGAGGATATCATCAGGAAAATCCTCGACACCGTCCCTGTTCCCTGATCTTAAGCGAAATGACCGATATAAAGATGGATACACTGCTTACCAGGGAAATCCTTAAAAAAGTTCGCCAGATCGAGGTACGGACCAACCGGTTAGTCAACGACAGCCTGGCCGGAAGCTATCAGTCCGTCTTCAAGGGCCGCGGCATGAACTTTGACGAGGTCCGCGAATATATCCCCGGTGACGATATTCGAACCATCGACTGGAATGTCACTGCCCGGACCGGTATCCCCCATATCAAGAAATTCACCGAGGAAAGGGAGATGACCATCATGCTGATGATCGACATCAGCGGGTCGGGGGATTTTGGTTCTGCAAGCAGTTCCAAGCGGGAAATGATGGCTGAAATAGGCTCAGTTCTGGCTTTTTCGGCGGTTCGGAATAACGATAAAGTCGGACTTATCCTCTTTACCGATGCTGTCGAACTTTATATTCCACCTAAAAAAGGGCGGGGACATATTCTCAGGATCATTCGGGAAATTCTTTTTTATGAGGCCAAGGGAAGAAAAACGGACTTGAAAGTACCGCTGGATTTTATCAACAGGGTCATAAAGAGAAAATGTGTGGCTTTTCTTATCTCCGATTTCTGTCTGCCGGATAATTTCAATCAGGGCCTGAAAGAACTACAACCCAAACTGCAGATCAGTAATAGACGGCATGACCTGATTGCAATGATTGTCTCCGACCCTCGGGAATTCGAACTTCCCGATGTCGGCTGGATCACCTTGGAAGATGCCGAAAGCGGCGAGCAGGTCGATCTCAATACCTCCGATGCAAGCGTCAGAAAACGCTACAGTGAGATGGCCGGGGAAAGGCAGAAAACAGTTCAAAAAGCTCTGCGTTCGGCAGGCATCGACCTCCTCGATCTCTTTACCGATACCTCGTATCTTCCGGCGCTGCTCAGTTTTTTCAGTGCCCGTAAAGGGAGGGCGTCGTGATGAGGAGGAGCATTTTTTTTATTTTCCTGTGGCTCTTTATTTTTCCGCTCTGCAGTTATGCAGCGTCCAGCGGTAACTCTGCCCCATTGACACTTTTGAAGGACCCGCAACAAACCAGTCAGGCAACACAAAATCAGGGTATTAACAACCAAAACCAAGAATTACATGATATTCACGGTCCGGTACCCATAAAAGAACAACCCCTTTATCTGCTGATTGGCGGGGTCATTTTATTGCTGCTGCTCTTACTGGCTCTTGCCTATTGGTTTTTCAAAAAGAAAGTCAAACCCGCACCACCTCCCGTTCCGCCCTGGGATAAGGCGCTGCTTGAGCTTGCCGATGCAAAAATGCTGCTTAATCCCGAGCGAGGTCTTTTATATATGGACAGGGTAAGCCAGATCCTGCGCAGTTATATCGAGTCGCGGTTTGCCATTCAGTCGACCCGGCAAACCACCCGTGAATTTTTGCAGGGATTGACCGGTGTCGATGACAACTCACCTCTGCAGACCTTTAAAACCGAGCTACAGGAATGCCTCGAGCAGGCGGACATGGCCAAATTTGCCCATCACCTGCCAAATCTTGAGAATCTTGAACAGATGGAACTTGCAGTAACTTCATTTATAAAAAGAACAGAGCCGGCAGAACCGGTTAAACGAGGCAGGTTATGAGATTTCTTCATCCAGAACTGCTCTGGCTGCTCACGCTGCTTCCCCTGCTGGCTTTTCTTTATGGTCGAACCGGTGGAGCTCCGGCATTACTGTTTTCCACCACTTCCCTCGCGTCATCTCTTGCCGGAGCGAGAAAGACACGACCGGGTACCCTCAATTTCCTCCTGCGCCTGGTCGTGCTCTTTCTTTTGATCCTGGCCCTGGCCAGACCGCAATTGGGCAGCAGCACAACTGAAATCGAGGCCAGCGGCATCGATATTCTCCTGGCGGTAGATGTTTCCGGTTCAATGGAAGCAATGGACTTTACCCTTGGCGGGAGATCCGCCAACCGCCTTGAAGTCGTAAAAAAAGTAGTCGATGAATTTATCGAGCAACGCCCCAATGACCGAATCGGTTTGCTGGCTTTTGCCGGTAGACCCTATCTGGTCAGCCCTTTAACCCTTGACCATAACTGGTTGCGAAAGCGGCTTGAATCTTTGGAAATAGGCATGATCGAGGATGGAACGGCAATTGGTTCGGCAATCGGCAGCGGCACTAATAGATTACGAGACAGGGAATCCAAATCACGCATTTTAATCCTGCTTACCGATGGAATGAATAATGCGGGCCGGGTACCCCCGCTCATTGCCGCCGAAGCTGCGGAAACACTGAACATCAAGGTGTATACCATCGGTGCAGGAACCCGCGGCGAGGCACCAATGCCGGTAACCGATAACTTTGGCCGCCGCCGACTTGTTCAGGCAAAAGTCGATATCGATGAAGAAACTTTGTCCGAGGTAGCCGAAAAAACCGGCGCCATCTATTTTAGAGCAACCGACACCGCTTCCCTCTCCAAAATCTATGAGGAAATTAATAAAATGGAGACAACTACCAGGACCATCAAAAAATTTGAATCCTATCGGGAACTGTTTCTTTTCTTTGTCCTTGCCGCCTTGACCCTGCTGGGTCTGGAAATTTTCCAGTCGCGAAAAAAACTGCCTTAAACGAAAAAGCCGAAAAAGTAAAATTATGGACTTTGCACAACCACACTGGCTATTTATCGGAATTCTTGCTTGTATCGGCTTGACCCTGCTCTTTCGTTTTATGCAGAAGAGACGGCAGGCGGCCCTGGAAAAATTTGCTGCCCATCAGCTGATTGACCGGTTGACCCGTAATGTTTCGGGGAACAGAAGGCGATATAAGAACATACTGCTTCTGCTTGCCGTCTTTATGTGTTTTACAGCTCTTGCCCGTCCACAGTACGGCTATCAATGGGTCGATATAAAACGAAAAGGCATTGATCTTCTCTTTGCCCTCGATACCTCGAATAGCATGCTGGCAGAAGATATAAAACCGAACCGCTTAAAAAGAGCACACCTGGCTATCCTCGATTTTGTCCAGCAATTAGAGGGTGACCGGGTTGGCCTCCTGCCCTTTGCCGGATCAGCGTATCTTATGTGCCCGTTGACACTGGATTACGAAGCTTTTGAGGACTCTCTTTCAGCTATAACACCTGGCATTATTCCCCGTGGCGGCACCAATATTGCGGCTGTCATCGATATGGCGGTTGAGACCTTGAATAATGCTGCAAACCATAAAATTCTCATCATTTTAACCGATGGCGAAAATTTAGAGGGCAACGCCATCAAAGCTGCAGAAGAAGCTGCCAAACAAGGATTAACAATTTATACGGTTGGCGTTGGCACCAGCGAAGGTGAACTTATCCCGATTACTGCAGGAGACGGCAAGGGTTTTATCAAGGACCAGCAGGGTAATTTTGTTACATCCCGATTGGACGAAAAAAGTCTTGCAACAATCGCCGAAAAAAGCAACGGTCTCTATGTTCCACTTGGCTCGGGTGGTGAGGGATTAGAAACCATCTATCAGCAGAAATTAGCCCTTATCCCCAAAGAAGAGCTGGCGGAGCGCCGCCAGAAACTTCCTATTGAAAGGTTTGAATGGCCTCTCGCAGCTGCGCTTTTTTTTCTGATACTTGAGTTACTAATCGGGGAAAGAAAAAAGGCACGCCCCTTGTCTTTTTTTAATTCGATACGCGGCAGAATTAAAAAGGCCAAGAAAGCTCCCGAAGTGACCGCCATCATTTTATTTCTCGGTCTGAGTATAGGCAACGTTACGGAAGCCTATTGCTCCAAAGGAGAGGAGGCCTTTAACCAGGGCGACTATTTGCAAGCTTCTGAATATTACCGGCAACGTCTCGAGAAATCTCCCAATGATCCAGAACTACAATATAATTTTGGAACCGCCGCCTATAAGAATAATATGCACGATGATGCGATTGAAGCCTTTACCAAGGCTCTCAAAAGTGACAATGTAGAACTGCAAAAAAAGGCCTACTACAATAGAGGCAATAGTTATTATCAAAAGGGTGCCGAAGTACAACAGGCTGATCCGGAAACAACCATCAACCAGTGGAAACAGGCAATCAATTCCCTGGAGTCAGCTTTGCAGCTCGATCCGGATGACGCTGATGCCGGACACAATCTTGAGGTCATCAAGAAACGGCTTGAGGAATTAGAAGAACAACATCAACAAAATCAGCAGGATCAGCAGAATCAAAAAGACGACCAACAAAACGAACAAAATCAGGAAGATCAACCTCAGCAGGACGAAAACGGGCAACAAGACAGCCAGGAGAAAAAAAAGTCCAACGATGGGCAGCCGGAAAACGATCCTGGAACAGGGCAAGACGAACAGGCTGATGACCAGCCGGAGTCCCCGTCCGAAGAAAAAATTGACCGAGCATCAGATAAGCAGGAAGCTTTAAATGAATCTGAAGAAAGAGATAAGAATGCCGTGGAACAGATGGATCAGGATGCACAGCGGCAGCAACTTGGCAAGATGACCAGGGAGGAGGCGGAAAATCTGCTCAATGCGCTGAAAAACGAAGAAGGCGAGCTGAATTTCGTTCCGTCCGGATCAGATCCCGGCAATAACATAGATAAAGACTGGTAATGCGACAACAAGTCATTTTTTTGCACATTTTACTCTGTATCATTGGCCTTGGCACCTTTGGTCCCGGCACTCTGAATGCCTCGGCGAAGGTTACGGTCGATGCTTCACTCAGCCATCTCTCGTTTCCCCAGGACAAGGCGGCAAGGTTGACCTTATTGGTTACCGGAACGAGTAGCAGTGCCGATGTTGCAATCCCGCGGGTCGACAACGTCCGGCTGCAGAATCGAGGAACTTCCAGTCAGATAAGTGTGGTCAACGGCTCTATCTCTTCCTCGATTTCTCATAATTATCTTGTTCACGCCTTAATGGCGGGAAAATATACCATCCCGCCAATTAAAGTCACTGTCGCGGGAGAATCCTACTTTACCAAACCGCTGACATTCCAGGTCAGTGCGGCGGGACAGCAGCCGAACGGAAATTCTCGTGGAATCGAACCGACTGCTGCTGAAATTACTTTTATCCGTATCTCGGAAAAATCCGCCGACCATTATCCCGGAGAGATTGTCCCGATCACCATCAAAGCCTATTTCAACCAGGCCTACAGAGCAGAAATTGATTCGCTGCCGACCATCAAAGGGGACGGGGTTGTTATGTCCTCGCTGCAGGATAAACCGCAGCAGACAGAGGAATCGGTAAACGGCCGGATGTACCATGTTCTCACCTGGGAGACCAGCCTCTCAGGTATAAAGGTTGGTGAGCATCCAATAAGTTTCTTTCTTGAGGCTTCCCTGCTTATCCCTCAAAAACGACGTTCCCTGTCACCTTTTGGCAACAGTCTTTTTGACGATCCTTTTTTCGGCGGCTCCCTCGACAGCTTCTTCGGCGGTCATGAACGTAAGCCTATTGTTTCAGTCAGCCCTGAAATTGTTTTTAACGTCATGCCCATGCCCACCGACAATCAACCCGAAAACTTCACCGGAGCAATAGGTGATTTTGACCTGAAGGTTTCAGCGGCACCCGTTGATGCAGAAATAGGTGAACCGATGACACTTACCATGGAAATATCAGGTTCGGGGAATTTTGACCGGGTGGAGGCTCCTGTTTTTCCGGTACGTCCCGAATGGAAAGTATATTCCCCCAGCTCGAACTTTTCGGAGCAGAATAAACATTATTCCGGCACCAAGATCTTCGAACAGGCAGTCGTCGCCAGAACCGGATCTGTCGATGAAATTCCACCGCTTTCCTTCAGTTATTTCGATCCCCGGCAAAAAAGGTATGTCACCATAACCAGCGATCCTATAGCGATTAACTTGAAAAAACCAGACACACCGGTTGCAGCATCATCACCCATACAATCGGTCCAGCCGCTGTCTCCACCGCAGCAGCAACAAGCTGACACACAGGCTGCAGCAACGCCAGCTATTGTCGGACTGGCCCCGATCCACCTGGAAACCGGAACTTTTCACGATCGCATCGTGCCACTCTATAAGAGCAGTTGGTGGATAGCTCTCTCTACTCTTTGTGTTGTTTTGTTACTGGGTCTTTTTGTTTTCAGGCTGCGACAGCGAAATATGGAGAAACATCCCGAAATTGAACAGCAAAAACGTAAAAAACACCTGCTTGATAATGATCTAAAACGTGTTGAACAGGCTCAGGCGGCGGGAAACAGTACTTCGTTTCTTGCCCTGAGCAGAACAGCCATCCAGAATCAGCTCGGGTTACTTTGGAATATCGAACCTGCGGCTCTCAGTCTGGCTGATATCAAAAACCGGCTAAAGACGGAATCACCTCTGATTGAGATTTTTAAAGCCGCAGAAGAGGCCGTCTACGGAGGAGCAACGCTTACGGATGAAAAAATGCAGGACTACTTTATTACTCTGAAAACGGAACTGGGAGATTTACTATGAACTGCGTCTTTCGTTTCTTTTTCTCTGTACATATGCGCTTATTATTAATCTTATTTCTATCGACAACAGCTGTTTTTGCCGGTACAGCCGAAGACAGCATTTTCCAGGAGGGTAATGAGGCATACAGCCGTGGTGATTATGCAGAGGCCATTTTAAAATATGAGCAGATAACCGAAACGGCAGGATATGCATCATCTGTACTCTACAACCTCGCCAACAGCTATGCCCAGTCAGGACAATCCGGCAGAGCGGTACTCAACTACGAAAGGGCGCTCCGGCTCGCGCCATCGGATTCCGATATCTCCGGCAATCTCCAACTGGTAAAAAAGGAAAACGGTCTCTTTCCTAAGGAAGCATCCTTCACGGAGCAGTTTTTCCAAATATTGAGCCTTAACCAATGGACAGCTCTGATTCCGGTTTCCCTTATTCTGCTGACCGTTTTCATGCTGGCAGCCACGAGATACCGGTTTTCCAGACAGCTCAACGTCGGAGTGTCGACAGGCTGCTTTCTGCTCCTCTGCGTGGCAGTCGCCGGAACGCTGGTCAGGTATCAACATTTCAATCCTTCGGTGGTGGTCTCGGCGGATGCGAAGTTGTTTATCTCCCCGTTTGAATCATCCGCCACCATCGGTGCCTTGCAGGAAGGCCGACTGGTCTATCCGCAAAAAACACACGGCAATTTCAGCTATGTTACCGATGAAACCGACCGTCAGGGCTGGATTCCTACCTCGCTGCTTGAACCCGTCTGCAAAACGGCAGGTTCGGGATCACATTAAAGCACTACGAAACTCAGTAAGTGTTGCCGCAGCCTCTTCAATATTTTCAGAAGAGAGCTCCAATTCATATTGATAGTTGCTCATGCTCTTGCCGTATCGCTTATCATAGTAATCAACCAGCAGGATACGAACCAGGTCATGCAGTTGTCCGTTTTTAAGAAACCCGCACATCTTATCCACCTGGCTTTCCCCCATTCTCTGTCTGAGGGACTTGAGGATGCTTTCGATCTGGTTTTGCATTTTCATATCAGTCACGGGATAGTCCTCAACGATTCGGTCTATTCTGGTCGCAAGACTGCAGTCAACTTTGACGAGAATTGCCTCCTGCATGGCTATAGCCAGTGGCTTGGGAATATACACTCTGCCTATCTTCCGGCTCTCTCCTTCGATGAAATACGGCTCTTTTCCAAGCGAACCGAGAGCTAACGCCAGCCTGCTTTCAAAGGTTCTTTGATTACTTGGCTGCCTATCCAAACCACCGAAAAGTGAACTGCGATGCCCGGCAAGATCTTCGAGATCGATGGCTGAATCAAGTTTTTGGAGAATGCGGGTTTTACCCGAACCGGTAAGCCCGTGGATGACAATCAATTTCGGCTGGAAATGCTCCAAACGATCGAGTATGTTCTGTCGGTATTTCTTATATCCGCCCTCAAGTTGAAAAGCATTATAGCCGGACTGGACCAGGAGATTAACGACCGACAGTGACCGCATGCCCCCTCTGGCGCAGAAGACGGTAAGTTCTTTTGATTTAAAAGGTTCAAAGGCACCAAGCAGCGCCGATAATTTTCTTTCAACGTACTCAAACCCCTGATCTACTGCCTGTTCGTGTCCACCATGCCGATATATGGTTCCGATAACACTCCGTTCATCCTCATCAAACAACGGAATGTTGATTGCCCCGGGGATGGTTCCCGCCAGATACTCCCCTGCGGACCGGACATCAATAATCTGATGGCCGCCTGCCAGCGATTCATCCAATTGGATGAGCCGGGACGATGAACCGAGTATTGCCGAACGGGACAGATCTTTTTCTATTATCACTCAATTTCCTGTTTCAGTTTCTGTTTCTTATAAGTTGCCGGCCAGATACTGAACTATGGAAACAGCACTGATTGTTGCTGTTTCGGCCCGCAGTATTCTGTCCCCAAGGCTGACGGTTCGCCAGCCAAGTAAACGCGCCTGTTCCACCTCTTCACGAGTTAATCCGCCTTCAGGTCCAAGCATAAGCTCGATAGAATGCGCCTTGTCGATATCCGCAATATCATGAAGATGGATTGATTTTTCTTCTTCCCAGAAGAGCAGTCGCAGCGAGGTATTATCAGTCGTTTTTTTGTTCAGGGACTCGGAGTAGGTTACCGGCGCGTCTATTTCAATCGATTGAAGACGCATGGACTGTTTGCAGGCTGCAACCCCGATCCGCTGCCACCGCTCATGTTTTTTTCGGCTTTGCATCTGATCGAGTTTCCCCTGGCATCTGGAACTCTGGAAGGGGACCATTCCGGTTACTCCGAGTTCGGTACATTTTTGGACTACAGTGTCCATTTTCTCCCCTTTCAAAATACCCTGCCATACCCAGACCGATGTACCGACTTCCGCTTCTTTTAGAACAATCGACTCGATATGCGCTTCCACTTGACGACCAACATTGGTGATTTCCGCACGATATATCGCTCCCAAGCCGTCAAGAAGCTCAATATAATCACCTGACTTCAGCCGTAATACCTTTGCAATATGGCGGGATTCCTCTTCCGAAAGAAATATTTTGTCACCGCTTCGTGAATGAGGATCGAAAAAAAATCGTCGCATCGATAGTTACCGTAAAAGATGTTAGAGTTTTAATGTGCTTCAGAAAAATGTTCCTTTGGTTGACCAGCCAAAAGTACTTACTCTTTGAAATTGACAATTTCTATTACATTCCGTAAGTATGAAGAAAAAGCTGAGCATGCCAATAGACTGTTTATCGCTCTACCTATAATCCTCTACCTTTCAAGCCGGGAATATTATGTCAATTGAACGAAGAGAACAGCAACGTTTTTCTCTCAACCTTCAAGCCAGGATATCATGCAGACATATCGAGGATCAACCCCCTGTGGTTGATACGGTGGCGGCCAATATAAGTTCAGGGGGAGCTTTTGTGAAAACAGATCATAAATTCCCAATGGCTGCCAAAGTAAAAATTGAGTTTAATCTGAGCCTTGAGGACCTGAAGAAACTTCGTTTTATCCTCACCATGGAAAGCCTGAAACAGTTCACCGGCAAAACTATCTGGGTCAGCGCCAATGGTATTGTAATCCGGCAGGAGAAAGATGGGGTAGGTCTTATTTTTGACAAAAATTACCAGCTCACTCCCATGCAGCCCTCGAATACCGCAAAATAATCCTGCTCAGGTACCGACCGTGGTTCACTCACGCTTGCCGAAACACAAAGCAGACCACTCGTCCCTATTTCCCTGACCGGACAGCCGAAACTCTTTTGCCTTAAAAACGTTCGTTATATTTTCAACCTGATCTCCTGCCAGTATCCCTGAAAGAATCAGTGTCCCACCATCTGCGGTCAAACGGGTCAGATCGTCCGCCATACCAATCAGAACATCATGGACAATATTGGCAACCACAATTTCATATGGTTCTTCAAGCGAGTCAAGAGGCGCAAGACTTATCTGCATACGGTCCTGCAACGAATTCCTGTGCACATTCTCTTCTGCTGCCGAAACCGCCTCGGGATCATTGTCTATCCCCAAAACTTCTCCAGCTCCAAAAAGAACAGCAGCCATGCCGAGAATGCCCGTTCCGGTACCCACATCAAGAACCCGCAAGCTGCCATCACTGTCGGCAAGAGTTTCCCTAAGAAAATTCAGGGAAAGGCTGGTAGTGGCGTGATGGCCGGTGCCAAAGGCCATACCCGGATCCATGGTGATAACAGCTTCACCTGCAGTGGGCTGGTATTCTTCCCAGGTGGGGGCAATTACCAATCCCGGAACTATGGCAAAAGGTTTGAAATGCTCTTTCCAGTTTTTTCCCCAGTCTTCTTCCTCGATCATTGTTGAAGAAAGAATTGGCTCCGAAACACCAAAGATTACTGCCAGCTCGGCTAAATATGATGAGACCTGAGACAGAATCCGATCGATCTCGGTTTGATCAAGATTTGATTTCTGAAGGTAGCCGTTCACTGTGCCGTATAAAAGCTCATCACGAGCCCCCGTCTCCACACCCGCTTCGATGACTCCCTCCAGAAAATCACTGATCGGCTCCACAAGAAGAGGATCTGTCTTTATTGTTATCTTTAACCATTTATTATTGATTTTATCCTGCATATATTTTCTTCAATCCTTTACAGTAACTCTTCGTACCCCGATTCTGACGGAGGCAACAGTTTTTAATATGACAAACCGGGTTCACACTACTATATTGAATTGGTTCCGGTTTCTTATAATCGATGAAATGAGTAAAAACTTCATATAAGGTTTACCTTGCACTCAAGTACCTTAAAATTTGCCAATCTTATTGCCTGTCCTGATTGCGACCTGCTTTTGTCCAAGACAGAAGCTCCCGCCGGACATTCTATCATCTGTCCACGTTGCGGCAAGATAATAAGCAGGAGAACAAACGATTCAATTATAAAAGCACTCGCACTCAGTACTACAGGGCTGCTGTTGTACTTCCCGGCAATTCTGCTGCCTCTTATGACCATGAAATCATTTGGTTTCAGTGATTCTGCCAACATCCTTGATTCGATCGTTAACTTTTATAGTAATGGCTACTATTTTGTTTCGTTCATGGTGTTGATCTCGGCAGTCGTCTTTCCCCTTATACTTCTTGCTTCTATTTTTATTATTTCCCTGCAGCTTTACCTGCACCGATATCCAACATACCTGGCCCGACTGTTCCGGACATATGTACATCTGGAAGAGTGGGCTATGGTTGAGGTCTATCTCCTTGGGATTTTGGTCTCTATTATTAAAATGGCTAATAGCGCCGAAATCCTCTATCATATGGGTTTTTTCTGCTTTATAGGACTGGTAATTCTCACCATCACCATTGCAACAATAATTGATCACGAGGTTTTTTGGCAAACTATAGAAAATGAAGGAAAGAAAAGAGAGTTCGATCCGGCTGTCGGCCATCAGTTTCAAAAGGGTGCGGAGGTGTCAGCTGCCCACCAGGGCTTAATCCTCTGCCATATCTGTCACAAACTATCACCCACGACCCTTGAAGGAAAGAGCTGTCCGCGCTGCGCAGAGACTCTTCATGTCAGAAAACCATTCAGTATTTCAAAAACCTGGGCTCTGATTCTTACTTCAGCTATTTTTCTTGTTCCAGCCAATTTTCTTCCTATAATGCGGGTCGACTTTTTAGGGATTCCCGATCCATCGACCATTATGGACGGAATCATCTATTTTTTTCAGCATGGTTCCTACCTGATTGGCTTAATTATTTTTGTAGCCTCCGTTCTGGTTCCTGTTTTTAAAATAGTCGGTCTCGTCATTCTACTTCGCTCAACCCGTCTGTGTAATTTAAAATTGTTGAGACAAAAAGCTAAGATGTTTCGGTTTATCACCTTTATCGGCAGATGGTCCATGCTTGATATTTTTGTCATTGCCCTGCTTTCGGCCATTGTCGATTTTGGTTTTTTTACTTCTATACATATCGCCCCGGCCGCCACATATTTCTGCATCGTGGTTGCATCCACCATGATCGCGGTTATTACTTTTGATCCTCGAATCGTCTGGGATAGATGTAATCCAGAAAAAAACCTGTCAGGTAACATATCTCCTGTCAGGATTCCTCGTAATAATTTCGGAAAAAACACATGACAGTCGAACCTGTTGTTCAAAAAAATCGCGGAATTTCCATTATCTGGATCTTGCCTATTATTGCCCTTTGCATCAGCGGCTGGCTGGTCTACAAGAGTTATAAGGATGCCGGGGTGGAAATTACCATATATTTCAAGGATGCTTCCGGCATCGTTTCCGGCAAAACCCAGGTTATGGCCAGAGGCATACCTGTGGGTCTTGTCAAAGAAGTTCTGCCCGATCTGGATAACAACCAGATAAAGGCCATAGTAAATATGGACCAGAATGTGGTCGAGCATCTTGTCGAAGACACTCTGTTCTGGATTGTCCGCCCCCAGTTGTCGGCAAGTTCTATCAAGGGCCTCGATACTATCCTTTCCGGCAGCTATATTGGTGTACAGGTCGGTACATCAACTGTTCCAAGACGTGAATTCTATGGCCTTTCCACTGCCCCTCCCGTCTCCCGGGAAATGCCGGGGCTTCATTTACACCTGACTTCGGAAAATCTCGGTTCGATACAGGTGGGAACGGGTATTTATTATCGTAATATAGAGATTGGCAAAGTGCAGGCATACCAGCTGGTACGTGATGAAAGTGTCCTGATCGACCTTTTTATTGAACCGGAGTTTTCCCATCTGGTGCGCGAAGGAAGCCGTTTTTGCAATGTCAGCGGCATAGAGGTCAGTGGAAAACTTCCCAACCTGAAAGTGCAGGTCGAATCCCTCGCATCACTGCTAAGAGGAGGCATCCTGCTCCATACCCCGAAAGAGCTTGAGGCGACCTCTGCCGCCGAAAACGGCCATACTTATTCCCTCTATCCCGACCTTGAATCTGCTCGTTTCGGCATCCCGATGACCTTATCCCTTACCTCGGGAGAAGACATAGTAGAACCATCAACCAGGATCATGTATCGTGGACTGCAGGCTGGGTTTGTCAAAGATATTCAGATCAAAGATGACATTCAAAGAACAGTGACAGCTTATATTCTCCTTGACCCCCGAATGGAATTCATCCTTCGTGAAAAAACCAAATTCTGGCTGATAAAACCTGAAATATCACCTACCGGGGTTTATAACCTCAGATCGGTTTTTACCGGAGCTCATATTACTTTTCAACCGGGAACCGGTGAATATCAGGACCATTTTGATATCCTGCCCGAGCCACCTCCACAGCCACCGCTTCGAGAGGGACGATCCTTTGTACTTATCTCTAAAGATCCCATTGCTCTTTCCTCCAGATCGCCTGTTTACTTCAAAAACATCCAGGTCGGAGAAGTAGTTGATATCGAACTGGAAAAGTCTGCCAAAACCATTCGAACCACGTTCTTTATCTATCAAAAATTTCTGCCTCTGGTTAGCACCAAAAGCGTCTTCTGGATACATTCCGGTCTTGAAATCGGGGCAAGTATTGCTAAGGGGCTTGAGATCTCAACCGGGCCGCTGGCCAAGCTTCTCAATGGCGGAGTAAGTTTCACTACCCCGGATAAATTGGAAAAACAAAAGAATATTTTTCCGGATGAGGGCTTTCAGTTTCAACTGTACAACAGCTATAATGACGCTGTCACCGCAATCCCGGAACTACGGCAACCTGGAAAGCACTTTCTTCTTAAATCGAAGGATGCTCAATCCTTTTCTGTCGGTGCGCCCATTCTCCATAAAAATATTAAAATCGGCGAAATTGAAGGCTTTCGACTGACATCAGATCAACAGAATGTGTTGATTGAAGCTTTCGTTTATGACGAATTCAAAAATCTTGTGCACGAAAAAACCCGATTTTACAATACAAGCGGAATTCAGCTCTCCGGGGGCCTGGATGGCCTAAATCTGCAAACAGGATCTCTTCATTCCATACTGGCCGGCGGCATCGGCACAATCAATATTCCGGAAGGTTCCCCACTTCCAGCGTCCACACCTTATCCACTTTTTGCAAATCGTGAAGAAGCCTTACAAACTGGAAAATTAGAGCTGAAAGTATTTTTAAAGGAAAATCTGGGTTTGAAAGAAGGTTCGCTTCTAAAACATAAGGGAATTAAAGTCGGCCGGATTACTCACCTCAACTTTACTGAAAATATGCAAAAGGTTGTCGGCACTGTTCATGTCGACAGGAATGCTGCTCCGCTTTTCAGAGCCGGTACTTTAATATGGGTGGAAAAGGCAGAAGTCAGTTTCTCTGGAATTAAGAATGCCGACTCACTACTCTTCGGTTCTTATCTGAATGTGCTGCCGGGAAATGGCCCTCCCGTTCATTCCTTTACTGCGCTAGTACAGCCGCCGCACAAAGATATAGCCGACCGTGAAGGTCTTGGTATTGTGCTGGAAGCAAAGCACCTCGGCTCTCTTAGTGTCGGATCACCTATTTATTACCGACGGGTTCAAGTGGGACAAGTTACAGGGTACGAGCTTTCGCCAACCTTCCAAAAGGTATATATTTTCGTTTCCATTTCCAGGAAGTATAGCCCGATCATTCGAAAAAATACTCGATTCTGGAATGTGAGCGGTGCACAGATAGAAGGAGGAATTTTCTCAGGTCTCACTGTCTCCACAGCATCCCTTGAGGCGGTTATCCGTGGAGGAGTGGCTCTTGCCACTCCCGATAATGAGAAAACCGAGCTTGCCGTCGAATCCGGGCATCATTTTTCACTCTATGATAAACCCGAAAAAGATTGGCTTGACTGGAACCCTGATATCACTCTACTCGAATCTGAGAAACCGCGAAAACTTCCCGGTCAAAACTGATGCCTAGCTATTGAAAAGGAGAAGACCGTTGTCAACCATACAAATTTTATGGTAAAGAACAGACTGTTACCTGACTAACAATATGCTATTTCAATGATAAAATCGTACCAACAAAGCATTTGAAGGAGAAATCATGATCAAAAAAATCGTCTTGCGCGATGATGAGATGCCCACTCAATGGTATAACGTTGTACCGGATTTGCCAAACGGAGTACTTCCGCCTCTCGACCCGGAAACAAAACAACCTATGAGTCCTGAAAAATTAGCCGCCGTTTTTCCGATGGGATTGCTCGAACAGGAGATGTCTACTGAACGATTTATAGACATTCCCGAAGAGGTTCTTGATATTCTCAAAATCTGGCGACCTTCTCCTCTCGTCAGGGCAACAAATCTTGAAAAGGCTCTCAAGACCAAAGCAAAAATATACTTTAAAAACGAGGGAGTTTCTCCTGTCGGCTCCCACAAAACCAATAGTGCCGTAGCCCAGGCCTACTATAATAAAAAGGAAGGCGTCAAACGCCTGACCACAGAAACAGGGGCGGGACAATGGGGCAGTGCCCTTTCTTTTGCCACCAATAAATTCGGCATCGAGTGCAAAGTGTATATGGTTCGTGTCTCCTTTGACCAGAAACCATACAGAAAATCGATCATGCACACCTTTGGTGCCAATGTTATCTCCAGCCCAAGCAATGAAACAAAAATCGGCAGGGCCATCCTGGAAAAAATGCCTGATACTCACGGTTCACTGGGTATTGCTATTTCAGAGGCACTGGAAGATGCCTTCTCAAGAGACGATACTAAATATGCTCTTGGTTCGGTGCTTAACCATGTCATCCTGCACCAGTCAATCATTGGACTGGAAGCCAAAAAACAAATGGAGATTGCCGGGGACTATCCGGATGTTATCGTCGGCTGCTGCGGCGGTGGGTCTAATTTTGCCGGAATTGCCACTCCTTATGTTCCCGATTTTCTGGAAGGCAAAAAGATTCGATTTGTCGGAACCGAACCGGCCTCATGTCCAACACTTACCGCCGGAAAACTGGCTTATGATTTCGGTGACGTGGCCCAATCGACACCGCTTCTTTATATGTACACCCTTGGCCACGACTTCATTCCACCGGGAATTCATGCAGGAGGGCTGCGTTACCACGGTATGTCACCGATCGTCTCCGCCATGGTTCGGGAAAATATTGTTGAACCGATTAAACTGCACCAGCTGGAATGCTTTGAGGCAGGTGTACTCTTTGCCAAGACCGAAGGCATTATCCCCGCCCCGGAAACATGCCATGCCATTCGTGGTGCCATCATTGAAGCCACCCGTGATCTTAATGATCCAAAAACCATCCTGTTCAATTTTTCCGGACATGGCTTGATCGACATGGGCTCTTACGACAGGTATTATTCGGGGGAACTACACGATTATGATTATCCTGAAGAAGAGATTGCCAAATCACTTGCCAGTTTGCCGATAATTTAATTCGTAA
Source organism: Desulforhopalus sp. (assembly GCA_049645845.1). Lineage (GTDB taxonomy): Bacteria > Desulfobacterota > Desulfobulbia > Desulfobulbales > Desulfocapsaceae > Desulforhopalus_A. The sequence continues at coordinate 21,375 of JBARUR010000258.1, forward strand.
GTCGACTATACAGCAAAATAAAAGGCCCATTCTGCCGAAATCGGTACAATGGGCCTTGGTTTATCAGGAACAATAAAAACAACTATTTTGGACAATTTGCAAAAAATAATTATTTTTACAGGAGTACTTTCAATCTTTTCAAGCATTCACACTTCCTCAACGGTAAACAATGCGCATTCCGAAACCTCATCATCTCATCTATGGCAGCCTCAAAGACTACCTGACTGAGGAGGAGCTGACGGATACCGACGATGAACGTATCCGCCAGGAACTCAGCAGGCTAATGGTAGAAGAAAAAGGCTATTTACGGGAGCATCTGAAACCAAGAATTAAAATTGAAACGCTTTTTTCCAGATGTTTCGTCGTCTCGACCATTGAACTCACAGTTACACTGCAGCACAAAGAGTTCATGATCATTCGTTATGGCCCCGGCTCTCTTGTCAGCAGAGAAAGAGCAGCAATTGCCGCAGCAAGAGTTATCAATCCTGACTACCTTATCCCCCTCGCCGTCGTCACAAATGGCAGAGATGCCGAACTAATTGATACAACAACTGGCAAGATTCTCGATTATGGGGTACATTCTATTCCCGACCGTGATACAGCCGAAAAAATGTTGGAACATTTAGTGTTTCTTCCACCACTTGAAGCCGAAAAAAAAGAGCGGGAACTACGAATTCTCAATGCTTTCGATGTTGAGCGTTGCTGTTTTTAGTATCTTATAAATTCTTTTAGCTTTTTAAAAGAATTTGGTGAAGATACTTATACCGACTAATTTTCTATAAATCGGTGTTAGTGCCTTATAAATTCTTTTCCTGCTTTTCGGGAAAGAATTTGGTGAAGGCACTTATCCCCCTCAAAGCATGGGGACTATAAAGAGTACCCCCTTGAGGGGTATTGTTAAAATAAAGAAGAAGTCCAAAAACCATGTAATTGTAAGCCAGACGAGCTAAAATCAGCCTTTTTGCACAGCTGCCGCCAAATCCCACACGCATTATGGGATGCTGAGAAACAACCAATTACCAAAGCATAAATCCCCAACACAACCATTAAACCAGACATATCACCAAACCTGAGAGAATCACATGCCAACAACGCAAAAGAACTGGACAAAATCAAGCTGGCAAAATTTCAAAGCCCTCCAACAGCCAAACTGGCCCGAACAAGCAGCTGTAGAAAAAGTACTTGCCAATTTATCTACTCTTCCACCACTTGTCTTTGCCGGTGAGATTCGTTCCCTGAAACAACTTTTAGCCAAGGCAGTGACCGGAGACGCATTTCTGCTGCAGGGAGGTGACTGTTCGGAAAATTTTGCCCAGGTTACTGCTCCGAATATACGTGAGACACTGAAAGTGTTACTGCAGATGGCAGTAGTTCTCACTTACGCAGGCGGAAAACCGGTTATCAAGGTAGGTAGAATTGCTGGACAGTTTGCCAAACCACGTTCCTCCGACACCGAAACTATCGACGGAGTTGAGCTTCCATCCTATCGGGGAGACATGGTCAACTGCGCCGATTTTACCCCGGAGTGCCGCAACCCCAATCCTAAATTCATGCTCAAAGGCTATAACATGGCCGCTTCGACGCTCAATCTTCTTCGGGCCTTTACCCGCGGCGGTTATGGTTCCCTGCAAAGAGTTCAAGCCTGGAACCAGGAATTCGTCGCGCATTCCCCCATGGGCCGCTCCTATGACCGGTTAGCCAAACAGATCAGCCATGCAATCAGATTTATGGAGACTATCGGGATTTCATCTGAAACCCCGCAAATAAATCAGACCCAGCTCTTCACTTCCCATGAAGCACTGCTCCTCCAATATGAAGAAGCATTGACCCGCACGGATACTATTACCGGTGACTGTTATGACTGTTCGGCGCATATGCTGTGGATAGGTGAGCGAACCCGGCAGGTCGATGGCGCCCATATCGAATTTTTACGCGGAGTGCATAATCCGATCGGGGTAAAACTTGGCCCCACCTACGATATTGATGATGTAAAGCGTCTTGTAAATGTCCTTAACCCAGATAACGAACCAGGACGGCTGACTTTTATTACTCGACTCGGCATGAAAAAAGTAGAAAAAGTACTTCCGCCGTTGCTCAGGGAAATGAAAAATGAAGGCTTTAATATCGTCTGGAGCTGCGACCCGATGCATGCCAATACCTACACAGCCAACTCCGGTCATAAGACTAGGAATTTTAATGACATTCTTTCTGAGATAACCTGTTTTTTTGAAACCCATTGGTCCGAAGGCACTATCCCGGGAGGAATTCATCTGGAAATGACCGGCGACAACGTTACCGAATGTACCGGTGGTGCACACAACATTGTGGACGAACAGCTTGCCAGCAACTACCTGACCAGCTGTGATCCTCGACTGAATGCGGAGCAGAGTCTCGAGGTCGCTTTTCAGATAGCGGATATGATCCGAAGTTAATCTAGCATTCGAAATGCTTTTCATGCTAAAAAGGCAGCTTGTCAACCAATGTATTTTGGTTGACAAGCTGCCTTTTTCTTTTGTTTAATGCCTTTCTTCTGAAAACCTGCAATTCAGTTCTGCTCACCTTGAGGGATGGTTTCTTCAGTACACCATACAAGGTATATAATATTACAATTCAGTAATCTTCCTTGACGGTCTTTTTTTCACGTTTACTGTTCTCCTAAGAATCAATAGAGTGTATTTGTTTTTCTTCATTCATTTCCTGACAGAAGCAAGTTCTCATTATAGTGATTTTTTTGACTAATAATTTCATTAGCACATCCAATTTGCGACCTAATTGGGAATATTCATTAAAAAGGAGATTACACATGATCAATGAAAAAGTACCGATATCCATCCGTAGGATTTTTACTCTTCTGGTGCTCAGCCTGACGTTCATAAGTACTCAGGCCGTTGCCCAAAATGATACCACCGAAGATGTTGCCATCCTCGACAAGTCTTCGAAAGCCTTTGTGAATGTTGTTGAAAAAGCGAAACCTGCAGTCGTCCATATCAGGGTAGAAAAAACTACTACCAGAACTCCGGGTGGAACTTCTCCGGAAGAAATGTTCAATCATCCTTTTTTCGATCAATTCTTTGGTCCCCAGTTTCGTCGTCAACAGCCGACTCCCAGAGAATTCAAGCAACAAGGACAAGGCTCTGGATTTATCATCAGCAAGGATGGTTTTATCCTGACCAATAATCATGTAGTGGAGGGAGCCGATAGTATCAATGTTACACTTTCCGATAATCGGGAATTCGATGCCAAAGTTATCGGAACAGATCCTCAAAGTGACGTGGCTCTTCTTAAAATTGAAGATCCGGCAAATCTTCCTGTGTTGCCGCTTGGGGATTCAGGAAATTTACAAGCCGGTGAGTGGGTGATTGCAATAGGTAATCCTTTTGGTCTTAGTCAGACCGTTACCGTTGGTGTTGTCAGTGCGACCGGACGATCGGGAGTTGGGATCAGTGATTATGAAAACTTTATTCAAACTGACGCTGCCATCAATCCCGGCAACAGCGGCGGGCCTTTAATTAACGGCAGGGGAGAGGCGGTTGGAATCAATACCGCTCTTTTTTCGAGGACCGGCGGTTATATGGGAATCGGCTTTGCCATCCCGATCAACATGGCAAAATTAATCCAGGATCAGCTGCAAAAAGAAGGGAAGGTCACACGCGGATGGCTCGGAGTCGTCATCCAGGACGTGAACAAGGAACTGGCCGAATCATTTGGTTTGAAGCAAACAAACGGTATCCTCGTCAGTGAGGTGCAAAAGGATTCTCCAGCAAGTGCAGCCGGATTAAAACAAGGTGACGTAATCCTTAGCCTGAATAATATTGAATTGGATGGCGTCTCCGATTTACGTAACCGGGTAGCACTCCTCCAGCCCAAGAGCAAGGCGATTCTCGACATTATCCGAGATGGCAGAGAAAAGAAGGTGCAAGTCACCATTGGTGAACAGCCCTCGAGTTTTGCTGCAGGCGTCCCCGGGGCGGGCCAGGATCAATATTTGGAACAATTCGGTTTGACGCTTCAGGAACTCACTCCCGAGCTTGCAAAAAAATTCGAATACGAGGAAAACAGCGGACTGGTGATCAGTGATGTTTCCGCCGGCAGTCCGGCAGAAGCAGCTGGTCTCAAACCTGGTCATTTAGTGGAAGAAGTGAACAGGGTACGAGTAAGAAGCCTGGAAGATCTTGGCAAGGCTCTGGAACAATCGAAAGGTAATAATGTCCTTTTGCGAGTCCGTGCCGATAACTATTCTACATATATAGTACTGTCAGCGAAATGATAGTTGAATAAAGCAGCGTCCTTCGCTTTCCAACACCCCACAAAACAGGGGTATAAGTACCTTATGAAATTCTCTCCCAAAAAGACCGGAAAAGAATTTCTAAGGTACTAATCAGGAGGACGCTGCTTTATCTTTTGAGTATTTTAGATTTTCGGCAATCTCTTGCCGACGAGCAGTGGCTATTTTTTCAAAGATCTGAATTATCACTGGAAGTTTTTTAAGGTCTTCGGTGGAGATCCTTCTCAAAACAACATCAGTTTTAGCAACGACAGTGGCAGTACGCTTTTTCTCTCTGCCAAAATACGCCATCTCACCAAAGATAGTTCCTGCTTCCATTGTTGCGAGTAATTCGCCTTTTGCATTGAAAGCTACAGTAGTGCCACTGTCCAGATAGTAAACACCATCGGGAACATTTCCTATTTTGATTATGGTGGCACCTGCTTTGCACCATTCAAGTTTGAAATACCGCTCCCAGGCCGTATCGACAACCAGCGCATGATAAAAACTGGAGTTCATGGCCCTCAGCAGCTCTTTTGAAAGATGGAACAGTCGTTCACCAAGAGAATCCCGTCGCTTTTCCATCAGGATCATCCCCCGCTGATCGAACTCCTCTGCCGGAAACGGAGTCTCACGTATATATTCGAGGATACGCTCCGTACCGACATCTTCCCTGCCCGTCAGTTCTTTGAAATAATTCTGGGCAGTCAGGAGTTCTTCGCGGACACGTGGAAAATCGGGTTCAACCCCAATCATTAAATTGCCGGTAAAAAATTCCATTGCCTCGTTCTTCATCTGAATAAATTTCAGCAGATCTTTTTCAGCCACTTCTGCCGGACAATTTTGAATTCCCGGTTTATAGAGGGTGAAAATATTCATCGGATGAAGAACACTCGTCAAACTTACTTTGGCGATTGTGACCAGATATTTTTCAAAACCCTTCTGAAATCTTGCCACTTCCCGGTCCATCAGCAAATGAGTACCGAAATGTCCGCAAAGCTCCTCAAGGCGATTGGCCACGGCAAAGCTTGAACCGAATTTGGCCATTCGGGAACCCAATTGAGCTTCCGTTATCTGCCCGAGAAAAATACCCATTCTGGTCGGCACCAGCTCGCCGACGTTGATGGCCTCAGCCATGCTGAGTGCCGCCTGCAAGGCGCGGGTGCAGACCCCGGTGCAGTCCTCGCCCGGACGTTTATCAAAAATGATTAGACAGCCGTCACCTCCAGAAGGTTCAATTTCCAGAGGGAAATTTTCTTCCCGGTATATAAGATCATTGATGGTGCCATGGTAGTCGATCAGAAAATCCCGAATCTCTTCCAGAGTCATACCGGAGGATTTTCGAGAATACTGGACCATGTCGGTCATCAAAATGACAACCTCTCTTTCCGGTCCGTTTTTCAGCAATTCTGTAGATTCCTTACGAGACATCTGGCCGGACCTTTTCCTAAACCCAAATTTACGATGGCTAAGTAAAAAGCTTCATATGCGAGGCGCGCAAAATTTCTATTATTTCGGCGTACTAGGGTACGTCGTAATGATAGAAATTTTGCTGCAACGACGCAGATGAAGAATTTTTTTGACGCCATCTTAATTAATCAAGCCAATAAAAGTAATAGCAATGAGGACAGCGACAAAAAATATGGCGATTTTAACATTTACAGAGTTATCTTCATGATGTTCATGATGGGAATCAGACATATTCGCTCCTATAGCATTTTATTTGATTATCAAAGAAACGGGCCGAGTTGATCGAGGTTGACTTTTAATTTCAATAACTTTACCAGGTAATTTATCCGAACACAACTTCCATAAGTTCCTGGAGATTTGAAACACCGACCAGTTCGATTCCCGGCTCCCAAGTGATTCGCTCCTTGTTGCTTTTAGGGAGTATGAAACGTGAAAAACCTAAGCGCTGTGCCTCACGAATCCGGACATCGACATGACCTATGGCCCGAATTTCTCCGGCCAGACCGACTTCCCCGCACACAACGGTTGTAGAAGCTATCGGTTTTTCCAAAAGACTGGAGGCCAAAGCACAAATAACACCCAGATCAAGTGCCGGTTCATCAATTCGCATCCCGCCGGCGATATTAAGAAAAATGTCATGCCCGTACATGTCCAGACCACCCTTTTTCTCAAGCACGGCACAAAGAAGAGACAGCCGTTGCTGGTCTGCCCCTATCGCCGTACGCCTCGCTGTACCAAGATTGGTAGGACTGACAAGGGCCTGAACTTCCACCAGAATAGGCCGCGTCCCCTCGACACTTGGCAGCACCACCGAACCCGGTTCATTTAAGGGCCGCTCGGCCAGAAAAATTTCTGACGGATTACTCACCTGGACCAGTCCTTCTTCCTTCATCTCGAAAACGCCGATCTCGTTGGTGGATCCAAAACGGTTCTTCACCGTGCGCAGGATTCGGAAGGCGTGGCTGCGATCCCCCTCAAAATAGAGCACTGTATCGACCATATGTTCAAGTACTTTAGGACCGGCTATTGAGCCATCCTTGGTGACATGCCCGACAAGTACCACTGGAATATTTTCTTTTTTGGCCATTCCGAGCAACTTATAAGCCGATTCCCGTACCTGGGTAACCGAACCGGGAGAGGAGGAGACATCGGCACAGGTAAGGGTCTGAATAGAATCTACGGCGAGAAGGCTGGGCCGCATTGCGCAGGTCATGGCTATGATATGCTCAACCACGTTCTCTGTCGCCAGGAATTCTCCCGGATAGATGGTGCCAAGCCGCCTGGCCCGCATTTTTATCTGCCGCGCAGACTCTTCACCGGAAACATAGAGTACTTTCCTGTCATCTTGTGCTATCGAGGAAAGAAGATGAAGCAGAAGGGTTGATTTGCCGATTCCGGGTTCTCCGCCGATCAGAACTACGGATCCAGGCACAATCCCTCCACCGAGCACGCGATCAAGCTCGTCGATTTGCGTGCTGATCCGTTCCTCATCACCGTCAGGAGCCAAATACAAAGGCTGTGGTTGACCTGACAAGCCAACATCAGGGCCATGGGGAGTGATTATCTGCTCAACCAGGCTTTCCCACTCCCCGCAGCCTGGACAGCGCCCGAGCCACTTGCCTGTCTGATACTCGCATTGCTGGCAGACAAAAACCGGCCGGTTTTGTTTTTTACTTTTTAAATTCATAAGCTGAAAGAGTTCGCCGCTGAAAATTTTTCCATTTCCAGCTTTACATGTTATTGATATGCTTTATACTTTGTTTAATTTTCCGGCTGAATTAAGAAGGAGCCGCATTCACTTAGTTACCAGCTTTGTAACTGTTCACCGGAAGGAGCAAAATGCTCGCATAATCCTGGACCTGTAATCGTTCAACAGTGCTCCAAAGACACATTCTTTATAACAGTAAAGACCATGCAAAAGCAACTCCACGGAACCGCCGACTGGATTCCTTTATCCACTTCCCTTTCCCTGATGTTCCGCCGGAAAAGGCTGTTTGGCTGGAGTGTTCTCCTTTTTCTGATAACGATTGTTCTTACCTGGGTAGGCTTTCAGTTTACGGTTGGATTCATAGATCAATGGACCGGAAACTTCACAGCCGCAGCTCCCGCAGCGGACGGCATACTGGGATGGATCAAGCACAAAGGCTGGTTGATTGGCAGTTGGCTTTTTCTCATTATCTCAAGAATCGTCGCTTTTTATCTCGCTTTTCTTTTCGCCTACAGCCTTTCCACTCCCGGATATGTCTTCCTCAGTACAGCCGCCGAGAAAATGTATGCCGGCAAGCACTTCGACGCCGATGAAAATTTTTCGATAATAGGTTTTTTTTCCGACATCTTCGAGGGAATCAAAATAGCATTTTTCGGTATCCTGGTTACCATCGTCGCCCTCTTTATCAATTTTATTCCGGTTATTGGTCAGGTCATCGTCTTTCTCCTGTACACATATTATTCAGCATTGATGTTTGTCGATTATCCTGCATCCCGCCGCCACTGGTCTCTTAGTAGAAAAATCTACTGGTTGCGGACACATAGCAGCCCTGCCTTTCGGCTGGGTGTTCTCCCGGCTTTTGTCAGTATGATACCTCTGGTCAATATTTTCGCTATTGCCCTGCTCTTCCCGCTGCTTACCGTCCATACCACTTTGAATTTTGCGGCCATCGAACTCGCCAAAAGACCTCCCACAAAATGATATCAAGGAGATTTTCATGGGAAAAGAAATTGAAAAAAAATTTCTGATAATTAATGATGACTGGCGCCGCCTGGGCACAGGTGAACCTTATTGCCAGGGATATCTCAACACCGAAAAAGGAAGAACAGTTCGGGTGAGAACCATCAACGACCAAGGTATCCTGACAATCAAGGGCCCCAACGTTGGTGGTACAAGACTCGAATATGAATACAATATCCCTTTCGATGAGGCCCGGGAGATACTGCACGAGCTTTGTCAGAAACCTCTCATCGAAAAAAACAGATACAAAATCAATTTTGAAGGATTTATCTGGGAAGTAGATGAGTTTAAAGGAGAAAATGACGGGTTACTTTTTGCAGAAATTGAATTGCAACATGAAGGACAGGAGTTTACAAAACCAGCATGGATAGGTGAAGAAGTCACTGATGACAGCAGATATTATAACGCTAATTTGGTGAAAAATCCTTACTCGAACTGGAAGAGTTAACTCTTTGGGAATATATCCTATTTTCTGTTATATCATTTGGAGTAAAACAGCTCGGCGATTAAATCTGTTTTACTATTTCAGTGTTACAGTCTAGTATAGCAGGTTGTCGATACCAAAATAGTATACAAAGATTTTGATCTATGAGAAACAACCAGCTTTTTTTGAAGAACTGATTGACGTGGAATGCAAGCGCAGACTGCTAAGGTGGTCTGTTATCATAAAAAAAAGAGGAGATCAAAAAGATGAGAAAAACGAAGAATCTGATTGCTGCATTCTGCGGTGCGACGTTACTGCTCGCTTCTATGAATGCCATGGCCGCACCCAAGACCCTGGTATATTGTTCTGAAGGTAGTCCTGAAGGTTTTAATCCTGCTTTTTATACCGCAGGAACAACCTTTGATGCCTCCTCCCGAAATGTTTTCAACAAGCTTGCAGAATTCAAAAGAGGAACAACTGAAATTGGTCCCGGTCTCGCTGAAAAATGGGATATTTCTTCCGATGGTACTGAGTACACTTTTCATCTCCGCAAGGGCGTAAAATTTCATACCACCAAAAATTTTACACCGACCCGTGATTTCAATGCTGACGACGTAATTTTCTCTTTCATGCGCCAGTTTGACCAAGAACATCCCTACCATAAGGTCGGTGGTGCTTCCTATGAATATTTCAACAGTATGTCCATGCCGGAATTGCTGAAAGATATAGTTAAGATCGACGACTATACCGTCAAATTCGTGCTCAATCGTCCCGAAGCACCTTTTATTGCCAATCTGGGTATGGATTTTGCCTCAATTTTTTCAGCGGAATACGCTGACAACATGATGAAAGCCGGCACTCCCGATGTGGTTGATTTCGAGCCGGTCGGCACAGGTCCTTTTCAACTGGTAGCTTATCAAAAAGACGCTGTTATCCGCTATAAAGCCCATCCCGATTACTGGGCAGGTAAGGCCCCTCTTGACAATCTGGTCTTCGCCATCACTCCCGATGCCTCCGTTCGCTATCAGAAATTGAAAGCCGGCGAGTGCCATGTCATGCCATATCCAAATCCGGCTGACCTGGAAGCAATGAGCAAGGATGAAGACATCAACCTGTTGCAGAAAGAAGGCTTGAATGTCGGTTATATGGCCTATAACACCAAAACTGCCCCTTTCGACAATCCAAAAGTTCGTAAGGCATTAAATATGGCTATCAACAAGGAGGGTCTTCTCGAAGCAGTCTTCCAGGGTGCAGGAAAAGTGGCGAAGAACCCAATTCCACCAACTATCTGGTCCTATAATGATGCCGTTGAGGATGATCCTTATGATCCGGCAGCAGCCAAAGCAGCGCTGGCCGCTGAAGGTGTCACCGATCTTGAAATGAATATCTGGGCAATGCCGGTACAGCGACCATATAACCCCAATGCCCGTCGTATGGCAGAGATGATGCAGTCGGATTTTGCCCAGGTCGGGGTGAAAGTGAACATCGTATCTTATGAATGGGGTGAGTACCTCAAACGTTCAAAAGAAGAGGACCGTGACGGTGCTGTTCTCCTTGGCTGGACCGGCGACAATGGTGACCCGGACAACTTTCTGGCAGTGTTGCTCGGCTGTGACGGTGTTGGAGGTGCAAATCGTGCCCAGTGGTGTCATCAACCTTTTGAGGATCTGATCCAGAAAGCCAAGATCGTTGCCGATCCAGCTGAACGAACCAAACTCTACAAAGAGGCTCAGGTCATTTTCAAGGAGCAGGCTCCCTGGGCGACCATTGCCCATTCCGTGGTATTCCAGCCTGTACGGAATGAAGTAGTCGATTTTCGTATCGATCCTTTCGGTGGTCACATTTTCTATGGTGTTGACCTGAAATAAACGACCTTCGCAGGCCGGGCAGATTTTCTGTCCGGCCTTTTTTATGTCGCTGTTTAAACTGAGAAAAGAAACATGTTTCTTTATTTTTTAAGAAAGCTGGGAGTTATCCTGCCTACCTTTTTTGGGGTTACCCTGGTAGCTTTCATTTTTATTCGTACTCTCCCCGGTGATCCGGTATTGCTCATGGCCGGTGAAAGGGGAATGAGCGAGGAAAGACACGCTGTCCTGATGGCCGAACTCGGTTTCGATAAACCGATTCTGGTTCAGTATGGCCTGTATCTTAAACAACTTGTACAGGGTGATTTCGGCACTTCGATTATTACCAGAAAACCGGTGCTGGACGAATTCATGACCCTGTTTCCAGCAACGGTCGAACTTTCCGTATGCGCTATGATCATTGCCGTATTCTTCGGGTTGCCCGCTGGGATGATTGCCGCCACCCGCCGGGGCTCTACTTTCGATCATACAGTGATGACCGGCGCCCTGACCGGATATTCCATGCCGATCTTCTGGTGGGGATTGCTGCTCATCATTTTCTTTTCCGGAATCCTTGGTTGGACCCCGGTCTCAGGCCGTATCTCGATGCTCTATTATTTTGAGCCCGTCACTGGCTTTATGCTGATTGACAGTCTGCTCTCCGGTCAGGAGGGCGCCTTTTCATCGGCTGTCTCCCATCTTATCCTGCCGGCTATCGTGCTTGCCACTATTCCGCTTGCCGTCATTGCCAGACAGACCCGTTCCGCAATGCTTGAGGTTCTGAGTGAAGATTATGTGCGTACGGCCCGCGCCAAAGGACTCGGCCCACAGAGAGTCATCGGCCTGCATGCATTGCGCAACGCCCTGATTCCAGTCATCACTGTTATCGGTTTACAGGTGGGAGTTTTGTTTGCCGGTGCAATCCTGACCGAGACCATCTTTTCCTGGCCGGGAATTGGAAAATGGATGGTAGATTCAATTTTTAGACGAGACTATTCTGCAGTACAGGGTGGTCTGCTGCTCATAGCCGCAATCGTCATGTTCGTCAACCTTGCCGTTGATCTGCTCTATGGCCTGATCAACCCGCAAATACGCCATACGGATTAACCATGACCGAAAAAACCTTGCAGGAAGGAATTGAAGTCGCAGGACCGGTCGATGATCGACCAACAGGCACCATGATGGTTCTTAAAGAATTCTGGTCGTATTTTAGTGAAAATCGCGGCGCCGTAATCGGGCTGTTTTTTTTCCTAGCAGTTGTCTTTATAGCCATCTTCGCTGATTTTATTGCACCCCACTTACCTAATCATCAATACAGGGATGCTCTGCTGCAGCCTCCTTTTTGGCAAACCGGCGGAGATTTCCGGTTTTTGCTGGGAACTGATGCTATTGGCCGGGATATGCTGTCGAGGCTTATTTACGGCTCCCGCTATTCGCTCTTTATCGGCTGCATTGTAGTATCCATTTCCCTCGTGGTCGGGGTTGTACTTGGTCTGATTGCCGGATTTTTCCGAGGTTGGGTGGATACTCTGATAATGCGGATTATGGATGTCGTGCTGGCTTTTCCAAGCCTGCTCTTGGCCCTTGTTCTTGTTGCCATACTCGGACCCAGCCTGATCAATGCCATGGTCGCTATCGCTATTGTCCAGCAACCGCATTATGTACGATTGACCAGGGCGGCGGTGATGTCGGAGCTGACCAAGGACTATGTTACTGCGGCAAGAGTCATTGGGGTAAAATCCCTGCGGCTGATGTTCATAACCGTACTGCCCAACTGCATGGCGCCGCTCATCGTTCAGGCAGCCTTAAGTTTTTCCACTGCCATCCTTGACGCCGCTGCACTCGGCTTTTTAGGAATGGGCGCCCAGCCACCAACTCCCGAATGGGGCACAATGCTGGCCGAAGCCCGCGAATTTATCCTCAGGGCCTGGTGGGTAGTCACTTTTCCCGGTATTGCTATTCTTACTACTGTTCTTGCTATCAACCTAATGGGCGATGGTCTGCGCGATGCCTTGGATCCGAAACTTAAACGATCATAATTTCTTCTCATGCCATTACTTGAAATTGAAAATCTCAGTGTCACCTTCCGGACAGCCGGTGGCCAATTCACCGCTGTTGACCGGGTTTCGCTGAATATTGAACCTGGTGAAATCGTCTCCATCGTCGGGGAATCCGGTTCGGGAAAATCCGTATCGATGCTGGCGTTGATGGGGCTTCTTCCCTGGACTGCGACCATTACCGCCGATACTCTTCGTTTTGACGGCCAGGATCTGCAAACAATTAGTAACAAACAGCTCCGGCAAATTATCGGTTCCAAAATGGCGATGATTTTCCAGGAACCTATGACCAGTCTCAACCCCTGCTTTACCGTTGGTTTTCAGTTAACCGAAGCTCTCAAAATACACCTCGGAATGGACCGGGCCGAGAGAAAAAAACGAGCCATTGAACTGCTTGATCTGGTCGGTATTCCTGAACCTCAAAAAAGGCTTGCCGCTTTTCCACATCAACTGTCCGGCGGAATGAACCAGAGGGTCATGATCGCCATGGCCATATCCTGCAATCCGAGACTACTCATCGCCGACGAGCCGACAACGGCGCTCGATGTCACCATTCAGGCCCAGATTCTCGATCTATTACTCAAGTTACAAAAGGAAAAAGGGATGTCGCTGGTTCTGATAACCCATGATATGGGCGTTGTCGCCGAAACGGCTGAAAGAGTGGCGGTTCAATATGCCGGTCAACAGGTAGAAAAACAGACGGTTAAAGGATTGTTTTCCAATCCACATCATCCTTATACCCAGGCATTGCTCAACTCTTTGCCCGAACGTTCAAGTTCGAAGATTTTGCCTTCAATTGCCGGAGTCGTTCCCGGTCAGTTTGACAAACCTGTCGGCTGTCTCTTTTCTCCCCGTTGCAAATATGCTACCGATCATTGCCGGACAACCCGGCCGGTGGCTGCATCAATGGAGTTTGGTCGTGCCCTCTGCCATTATCCCCTTGCCGAAGGGCACCCGACCAACTATCCCGAGGAGGTTAGCGCATGAAAGGAGAAGTTGTTCTGGAAGCCGAAAATTTGACCCGCCACTACGAGGTCGAACGGGGCACCTTTAAAAAACCGGCGATTCTAAAGGCCCTTGATGGTGCTTCTTTTAAATTAATAAAAGGAAAAACCCTGGCGGTAGTTGGTGAATCCGGTTGCGGAAAATCTACATTGGCTCGACTGGTGACGATGATTGAAAAGCCGACGTCCGGTAAACTGAACATCACGGGTGTCGATGTTATTTCCGCCGATAAAAAAGTTCTCGGCAACCTGCATCAGAAAGTACAAATTGTCTTCCAGGATCCTTACGGTTCGCTCAACCCACGTCAGAAAATCGGCCATGCGCTTGAAGAACCTTTGCTGGTCAATACTTCAATGAGCGCGAAGGATCGACGGGAAGCAGCCTTGAAAATAATCGGGCTTGTCGGCCTCCGGCCGGAATATTATGATCGTTATCCTCATATGTTTTCCGGTGGTCAGCGGCAGCGTATTGCCGTCGCCAGAGCGCTGATGCTCAACCCGGAGATCGTGGTTCTCGATGAGCCCGTTTCCGCCCTGGATGTCTCTATCCAGGCACAGATTCTCAATCTGATAGCCACCCTGCAGGACCAGTTCGATCTGGCTTATATGTTTATCAGCCATGACCTGTCGGTAGTCAGACACATTGCCGATGAGGTGATGGTCATGTATCTCGGCAAACCGATTGAATCCGGCAGCAGAGACACCATGTTCAATAAACCGCACCATCCTTACACCAGGGCTCTGCTTTCAGCTACTCCGGTGGCTGATCCTTTCAGGACCAAGGAGCGTATTGTGCTCAAAGGGGAACTCCCATCTCCTATTGCACCGCCCTCAGGATGCACTTTCCATCCACGCTGTCCCTCGATGACCGAAATATGTAAAGGAAAATTCCCGGAAGCCACAGAGATTGACGGTTGCATGGTGGCTTGTTATCATCCTAAAACATATTAGGCGCATGTATTTACGGAGGTAAGAACTATTCTTTTCTTTCATCCAGGAGGAACCAATGAAATATCTTTCGATTACAGATAAAGACAGCATTCCCGCCCTTGGGCTCGGTACTTGGAAATCGAGCAATGGTGAAGTCTCACAGGCTGTTTCTAAAGCTCTGGAAATTGGCTATCGCCATATTGATTGCGCTTCAATCTATCAAAATCAAAAAGAAATTGGAACAGCCCTTTCAGGCGCATTGTCAACAGGACAGGTCAAGAGAGAAGATCTATGGATTACCTCCAAGTTGTGGAACAATGCCCATGCCAAAAAACATGTTCAACCGGCACTCGAAAGAACCCTGAAGGATCTTCAGCTTGATTATCTGGATCTCTTTCTCATCCATTGGCCAATCCATTTTCAACCGAATATTGTTTTTCCAAAGCAGCCCGAAGAATTTCTCCCGCCGGAGGCCATTCCGATTATCGAGACCTGGCAGGCGATGGAGAAGATGGTTAAAAAGGGTTTATGCAGGTTTATCGGGGTTTGCAATTTCAATCTTGGTCTCTTGATTGATCTCAAGAAACAGGCACACATTCAGCCGGTGATGAACCAGATTGAACTGCATCCCTATCTTCAGCAGGTGAACATGCTCAAGTATTGCAAGGAAAATGATGTACTGCTTACGGCCTACTCACCGCTCGGTTCAGGAGATAGGCCTGCAGCCCTTAAAAAGCAAAATGAACCATCACTCCTGAAACACCCCTCTGTTCTGCAAGTTGCTGAAAAGCGAAATATAACACCTGGCCAGGTACTCATTGCCTGGGGACTTGCCAGAGGGACAGCTGTTATCCCTAAATCAGTAAATCCGGCCAGATTACAGGAAAATTTCCTGGCTGCCGACATTGAGCTTGAAGCCGACGATATGGAAGCACTCAATACACTTGAGCAGGGATATCGTTTTGTCGATGGTGCTTTTTTCCAGACCCCCGGATCGCCTTATGCAGCTGTTGACTTCTGGAAAGAGTAAGGTTTAGACCGGCTTCATTTTACTCAGCCAGTGTTCGATCCGATCAAAGGCTTCATCAATAACTTCCGGTTCACAACCAAAAGAAATACGCAGGTGATTTTCGCCACCTTTGCCAAAAGGTCCGCCGGGGATGGTGATAACCTTTGCTTCTTTCAGAAGTCGAACAGCAACTTCCTGCGATGAGGCATCGGAGAAAAGGTACTTTGCCATCACATAAAAGGCGCCTTTGGGAGGAACATAGGAAAAGTATCCACTCAGTTTATCAAGTCTTCTGCAGCAGAGGTTTTTTCTTTTGATCAGTTCCTCCCGCATTTCCACAACACAATCCTGATCTCCTTCAAGGGCGGCAAGTGCTGCATACTGAGACGGTGTTGGAGCGCAGATTGTTGTTGCATCGTGGACTTTCATTATCTGTTCCATCCATCCTTTTGCTGCAGCCACCCAACCTATCCGCCAACCTGTAAGAGCGTATTTCTTTGATAAGGAAGAGATCGAGATAACATTGTCCCTAAACTCCTCCAGACTAAGAGGGCTAAGCGGCATATTCCCTTCATAGACCATGTAATCGTAGGCCTCATCGGTGATGATGACAAAATTATTGGCGACAGCCATCCTGCACAAAGCAAGGATCTGCGAATCGGGAAAGACGGTGCCGGTCGGATTTCCCGGATTGCAGATAATTACAGCTCGAGTCCTGGGACTTATGGCCTGGCTGACGGCCTCAAGATCCAGGCCCCAGGTGTCGGTGAGCGGCACAACCTTTGGAATCCCGCCAGCCAGTAGGATTTGTTCGGTATACGAAGCATAGGTAGGAGACGGCAGAATAACTTCGTCTCCCAGGTCAACAACCGTCATTATCGTGGCCAGTAAGGCCTCTATCCCGCCGACCGTGACACAAAGCTCGCTCTCGGGATCAAGCATAATATTCTTTTGCGAGAACAGATACCGGCCGATACTTTTTCTCAGCGCAGGCATACCGGTCTGCAGGGAATATTTACAGCAGCCCGGGTCTTCTTTCAGCACCTTAATCACCGCCTCAAGTATGTGCGGGGGAGTAGCAAAAGAAGGAACACCCTGCCCCAGGGAGACACAGTCATCCATGCAGGAAGCAATAAGAGCCATTTCTTTGGTTGCGGAAGGGGCGATATTGAGCACTCTCCGGCTCACAGGGTAGTGATGTGGGGAAATATCTGGAAAGTCCATAAAGTGTGTTTTAAAGATCTGGAAATATTTTACCTGGATTTAATATCAGGTTGGGATCAAAAAGTTTTTTGATA
>JBARUR010000259.1:0-6112 GCA_049645845.1 Desulforhopalus sp.
AGATGTCTCAGGTACACAACCTCCCCGAGCCGGTTCTTGATCTTCTGGAAATAGGCGTTCATGAACGTGACAAAATCCGTGGTAAACGGCAAAATTTCAGAAAACGGAACAGCTTGAGAAAGGATGATATCCTTTAAAATCATGTTTGTTTTGAATTCAAGCAACGGCCCATGGTAGGCATTGGCCCCACGGAGTCGGGCCAGGCCGGACAATGAAACAGGCGGGGTATAATACGAGCCGTTATCCAACAGGAAAACTCCTAGATAATCGGTAAGGCTCCCGCTGATAACCGGTTCCGGATCACCGAAGGAAAAGGCCATTGATTCATCTTGTTTCGCGGCTGTCTTTTTAGTTTTTGCCATTGAAGTTGTCTCATTAATTTAAAAGGTTACATGCACTCAACGGTTGCCGTAGATATCTGATCGTGACTGATCGGCTCGTTGGCAAGCGCATGCATGATTGACCAGGCCACGTCTGCATGGCCTGTGGTATTTGTCCTGTTTGCTGCGTAGGTGATCTGTCCGCCCGGCGTCATTATCTTTCGAATAGTTAAAAACGCATGGGCAATGGTGGTTTCCTGTGCATCCCATTCGATTCTTTTAGCTTCAATAACTTCCTGAGCCTTTAAAACCATGTGGCTTTTTGAAGTGACGGAATAATGAATCGGCGTGGCCTGTGGATAGAAGTTTTTAACGTTATCAAAAACGCCTATCCCAGGGCCGGTAATATCAATGCCCATATAGGAAAAATTAAATTGTTTGCAGAGCTCTTTAATTTCCTCCGCCTGCCAGGTAAAACTTTTATTGACCCACTTCAGCCGCTTTATAACCCTGAACTTTTCGCCCTTAACAAGTGGCGGTAAAATCACAACAAAGGAAGCGTCATCACGCATTCGGCTTGGATCGTAGCCACCCCAGACAGGACGGTTTCCAACAGGTCTATTCGAACTATGATCAACGTCATGCCACAGGCTTGTGTCAACGGCGCAATCTTCCAGATCCACAAAGCGAAAGACCCCGAAAGTGTCATCAACAAACAGGCAGCCGAATAGGTTTTTAAATTCATCGGGACTGTACTCGAGTAACAAACTATCCCTATCGAAAAGATTACAACCGCCCGCCTCGGCATCATCCAAAGTTATTATTTTTCGCCATGTATTGTCCGGGCATAAAATACCTGATTGCATTTCTTTTAAGCCTGGAAATTCAACTCGTTTCTTTTTAAAGCGCTGGTTGTATCTTTCCCCGGTCCATAAATCATATGCGTCATGAGTTACTGCCGATGGAGTTGAAAAAAGAGTTTTTCGCCATTTCTTATGGGTGGCCATTCCAGAGGCAACTTTATAAAGCTCGTTGAATTTCTGGATCCAAAAAAACTCATCGATATAAACATCACCGGTATAGCTTTGAGCGGACTTGGAATTATTGGATAAAAAATGGAGTTCGGCGGGACCATTGGCCGTATGCAGAACCATTGGATTTCCGGAGAGCTCAATATCAAAATGTTCCCGAGCAATCGAGATAATATATCTGCGGAATACTTCAGCCTGCGCCCTGGTTGCCGACAGGAAAATTTTATTTCGACCATGCAGGGCCGCGTCTTCAAAAGCCTCTTGCGCGAAGTACCAAGTCGCGCCGATCTGCCGGGACTTCAGCAACATTCGGGTACGGTTGAAACGAGCTGCCCTTAAATCAAGTTGGTATTTGAAATAGTTTTTATGGAGTTTTACTTTAAAATCGGAAGCCGAAAGCATGGAGACATCGTTCTTCCTTTTCTTTCTATTTGCCCTTCCCCTGTTGCCGCTTTTTCTTTCCCCTGGAGCTGGCCGGGCATTTTCTTTATCGAGGATTCCACCGGTATTAGGATTGACCGATTGAATTTTTATAATTGATTCTGTGAGGATCTTTATTTCAGTGAGGTCAAACCTTGTCTTCTCTTCTTTTTCCGCAAGTAATGAAAGCCTGCGGGTCATTGATTCGACAGCGGTTTCATTAATAAGTAGATCATCCCAGGACTCTTTTGTCCGCCATTCGTAAACAGTGCGCAAAGGTATATTAAGCAATTCGGCAATCTCTTTTGCCTTATGCCTTCTTAAATAGAGTTTCTTTGCAGCTTGCTTTATCTCAGGCGGATAGTTGTTCAATATATTCCTCTCTATGTTTGACCCTCTTCTTTCCTAGAATATCAGCTTTTTACAGCTCTTCTTTTTATTCCATTCCGATAACGCGAAAATCAAAAGTGTATTCGTGTACAGCATGATTGTTCCCCTTTACTATTAAGTTTTAGAGCAAACCAAACATCTAAATTATCAATTTGTAGGAGCTGAATACATGCCTTCTTCTCTTGTTACAGAATGGAAAAGAGTTGCCCAGTCAGGCCCGACTATGGACGGTCGAATTATTAAACCGGAGTGGTTGACGGATATGGCGGAGACTTACGACCCTGATGTCTATACGGCGAAGATCTGGCTCGACCACATGCGCTATGCCTCTTACGGATCGGTTAGAGAACTGAAAGCAGAGGAAGATGGTGACGTTATCCGGCTATTTGCCAAGATAGCCCCTTCTCGCGGTTTGCTGCAGATGAATGAAGTGTGGGAGGAAAAGCTTCATTTCTCAATCGAGCCAATCGAGGACTTTGCCAAAACAGGAAAATGTTACCTGGGCGGGCTGGGTATGACCGACTCCCCTGCAAGCCTTGGAACCGATGAAATGCGTTTTTCAAAAATGCCTGGAAGGGAATTCTCCGCACGATATGCCGGTGAGAAGGTGCCCGATCTACGCGAGATGGAAGATGAAAAAGAGATAGAAAGATTCGGGCAGAAGTTATTCCGATTCTTTTCCATAAACAACAAGCCGAAAGAGGAAGAAGAGGCCATGAACGAAAAACAATTTGGAGTACTGACGGATTCATTAACCAACCTGCAAAGCACTCTTGTCGGCTTTTCAGAAAAGCTGGAAAAGTTCAGCGCCGGTCAACCTGGAAAAGAGGCAACCACGCCCGAACAGGACAAACCGGAGCCAAGCGAAGATGAGAACAAATTCGCGGGGATGCAAACTGAAATCAAAACCTTGACCGAAAAATTCGACGCACTCCTTGACCGGATTGAAAAGGTTGCCCCAGGGACCGAGTTCAAGGAAACCACAGCACCGGCTGGAGACGACGCCGAGTTACTCTAATAACAGAATAGATATCTGCTAAAAAACATCCTGACAAGGAGCACACACCACAATGAAAGAAAATACTCGTAAGCTGTACAACGCTATGAACGCTCGTCTCGCCAAAACATACGGCGTCGATAGCGTCATTACACCTTTTGCAGCAACGCCTGAGCTTGAACAACGCCTGCAGGATAAAATCGTTGAGCTGGATAATTTCCTCTCCCGAATCAACGTTGTCACTGTTGGAGAGATTGCGGGCCAAAACATTCTTGGCAGTGCCTCCGGTCCATCTTCCGGCAGAACAAACACTGCGGTTGACGGACAGGAACGATCCCCGAAAGACTTGCTCGGGCTCGATACCTTTGCATATCAACTGTATCAGACCAACTCTGATGTGTATATGCGCTACGCCACCATGGATGCCTGGGCCAAGTTCAAAGACCTTGCCGAGCGTTATTCCAGATATCTTCAGCAGCGTATTGCTAATGACCGTTGCCTGATCGGCTGGTATGGCGAATCCGCTGCAGCCGATACCGACCTTGTAGCCAATCCAATGATGCAGGATGTCAACAAGGGATGGCTCCAGTACATGAAGGACAATAAGGGCGCGAATATTCTCACCGAAGGCGGAACTCTTGGTGAAATCAGAATAGGTGAAGGCGGCGACTTCCTCAATCTTGATCATGCAGTCGCTGATCTTGTTGACGGCATCCCTCCTTTCCTCCGCCAGGATCTTGTTGCCCTCATCGGCAGTGAGTTGATGGGCATGGAAAAGAGCGCTCTGTATCAGGCTATTGCCGCTAAGCCGACCGAAAAGAATCTTGCTCATATATCCCTTTCCTCTTTCGGCGGTTTGCCTGCCGATACCCCGAATAACTTCCCCGCCCGTGGTCTTGTCATCACCAGCTACAAGAACCTTTCTATTTATGTGCAGGAAGGATCATGGCGCAGGAACCTCCAGGACAAACCCTCGAAAGACCGGGTTGAAGACTACAACGCCCGAAACGAGGGCTATGTGGTTGAGACTCCCGATGCCTTTGTCGGTGTCGATTTCACCAACGTCAAAGTGCCAGACGGCGCAGGCGGCTGGGCGTAATTAGCTGATCCTGGCGGGGCAACTCTCCAGGATCATTTTTCATGAAATCGAAACAGGGACAATTGACATGGGTATTATGACCAATTTCCAAAAAAAGAAACAAGCGGATCCGAACCATGGCGTAGACCGTGGCAAAGGTGATTTCACTGTAATTGCCACCATGCCGGTGTCGAAGATCGGCAAGCAACAAGCTGTTTCCGCTTTTGAAAAAGAAATCGAATCTGATCTGGCAAAGCTGAAATTTATCAGGAGCGTCAAGCAGAAAGAATCCGAAAAGGCCGAACACCTGGTCCCTAAGTATCTTCCTATTGTTGAGACTCTGATTACTGCCGGTTCTGCACATCCATTGTTGGGGCTATTCCTTGTCTGGCTGTTTGATATTAAGGACATCCATAAGGCAATGCCTCTGGCGCTCTATTGCATAGCCAAAAAAATCCCGATGCCGGAATGGTTCAAGCGTGACCTCCCCACTTTTTTATGTGACGCGGTGTTGGATTGGGCGGAAGCTGAGTTTGAAGCAGGCCGAAGCGTCGAACCATATTTTCACCAACTTTGTGAAGCGGCAAATGACTTTGAGCTGGTGGACCAGATAACAGCGAGAATGCACAGGCTGAAGGGCTTAATCGCCATGGCTAAAGAAGACTATGACATGGCTGTTCTTTGTTTGCAGCAAGCGGAAAAATACGGAGCCAAGGTGAAAACCGCCCTGGCCCAGGCTGAGAAGAAATCAGAAACAGCAAAAGAAGTTTAACGAGCTCCCCACCCCCCGGTTGATCCGGCGCGAAAGGGGTATCATTTAGTTGACACCCCTTTCGTTGCCGGGACCGGCTTTAATGGACTTATTGATTATGAGCTTCACCGGATTTTCGGACGATATCGACCCGAGCATAATAGTTGCAAACGCAACTTTCTGGCCTGATATCAACCTGGCGCAATTCCAAAGTGGATACAGATTGCCGGGAGAATACAGACAGGAAGTTTTGCAGACGCGCCTGCAGCTGGCCATGCTCTGGGCAAACGGACAGCTCAACGATTGGAAGATAGAACAGGAGGCGCTTGGCTTTGTCGATCTCGATTCAGTTACCGGCAACGAAAGCACTGATCTTGGCACCGAAAAGCGTTTGAATATTCTCTATGTTCGGGCCGTTTCCTGCCATGCCAAAGCGCTCTTGCTTGCGGATTATCAAACCATGATGCGCAAGTCCGATGCACAAAACGATGCCAAGGAATCGGAAGACACAGCGGACAGGTGGCACCATATGGCAACCAATGCCATCAACGACATTAAAGGATCTTTGAAAATCCACGCCGAGGCTCTGTAATGGAAAAGCTCTCACTTCTTGCTAAACATATCGAGTCCCTTCCGGGGATCACCCGCGACCAGATGGAAGCCTTTGCCGACTTGGGCAAGCTTATTCCCACAGGGAAAGACCTGGGTCACGGTCTTGAGATTGGCCGGTTTAAGTATGACGCGGTGATCTCGATTGAAAGGTGTCCGGCTGTAATTGCCTCTTTGCTGCTTTCTTCCTTGTTAATTTGGCTTGATACGAACGACCCGAACCGGGATCGCTATAACCTCGCTGATCCGGATATTGATATCACCATCGAAGATGAACAAACGGTCTTTGTACAGATCACCATTGAATTTGCTGAAGGTCTGGCGATAGTCGAGGATCCGAACGGACCACTCCTTTATTCCGGTACACGGTGGAAGGTTGCAAGTGTTGGAATCGATGTGGCCGAATCGCTTGACAGCTTGGAGAAAGGCTGATGGCTCAAAGTGATTTTACCTTTGATTCCGATTCTCGTTCACGACTCAGGCTGAACCACCAGCTCACAGTCTTGAGCATGGGAT
>JBARUR010000260.1:0-45493 GCA_049645845.1 Desulforhopalus sp.
CGGGTGCCCCAACCCGGATCTGCGTCCTGAAGGGACGCCATCAAAGAAAAGTCAACCTGTCGGCGTAAGGGCGGTTATTCCAGGTGTTAGTTTTCCGGGTGATCCGGAAATGCATTTGCAAAAAAAAAAGATATGGGCAAAGGGAGTGCGAGTACTTTGCTGGTGGTTGTGTTACCTCTTGATTGTCACTATTTTGTACGTTATAATGTACAAAAAACAACTATCCCGCATTTCTCATGAACATTGTGTTGACTTTCAGGATATACTTTTTTTTCAAGAGGTTCGACATTCTTTCAATTTTTCTCTAACACCCCACAAGGGGGGTACTCTTTTTAGTCCCCATGCTTTGTGGGGGATAAGTGCCTTGGAGGTCACTTTAAGATTCTAATTTTAAAGTATTCTCCAGATTTCTTGTTTTTTAAGAAAGGGTTTCTGGAGTAAGGCACTAAATCAACACAATGTTCATGAGGAATGCGGGCTAGTGTGTTGGCGTTGCATAAAAGACCTGCGGGGAGATAACTGATGGTCTTTGAGGAGGGAGTTTGGGAAGAAAAAGGCAAACTGCGAGCGCAATCAGGCGACGTTCGCAGTTACCCCGCATTTCTCATGCGGGGGGTAATGATACGTACCGAAAGATGCCGAGCAGGTAATTACTCTCCGCCCTCACCCTCTAGAACATCACGACACCAGGAAATTGCTGCCATGGCCTGCGGAAAGCCGATAGTTGAGATGAGAAGCAGCAGGGTATGATATATTTCTTCCCGGGTGGCTCCGGCTTTTTGGGCCCGGCGGGTATGGGAATGAACCGACCCCTCAGATTTTGTAGCTGCGGCAGCGGCAAGCTGTACAAGATGAGTGGTTTTTTCATCGAGTGGTCCAAGTTCCCTCACGGTTGATCCGAGGTTTTCCAAAGCTGTAATGACTTCTGGATAACGCTTTGAAATATCGTGATAAGCTCTACTTGGAATATGATCTTTTGTCATGATGCATCCTGTTGTACTCTATTAATAAATTTCGAGACCCTGAACTGTTAAAGGGGCATCGACTGCTAGTCTCATTGCAGTACAGCATATTGTGAGGAAAAAGAAAACCCATTTGTTACTTTTTCGCCTCAAGGTCGCTACAAGATTGACATAATGTTCAGCAAAGTCCAGTCGTAGGGAGAGAAATCCGCCTCGCAAAACAATTGCCACCTCGCAGGATTATTATCGACAATTCACAGATGTCCAGACTCTCTGCACCGATGATCACATCTTCATAATAATTGAGCCGTTAACCTTATGACTACGCCGGTATAATCTATAGATACCAGATTATTTCAAACCTGGAATGGGCAGGTTTAGAACCAGCCCCTACACCTGATTCTGTCTTTGGGGGAGGGGAATCATAATTGTGCTGAGACAGATACTGGTATGTAATTAACTAGAATTTCATGATATTTTAACTTGATAATTAAATCGAAGGCAACGTAGGGGCGGGTTCTAAACCCGTCCTTTTGCAATTCCTATTTCAAGAATAATTTTATCACACATGATCCACTTGGCGAACTCTCTGACGATATCTGATTAATTTATAGCTATCAGGTTATTTCCAACCTAAAAAGGACGGGTTTAGAACCGCCCCTACACCTGATGCTGTATAAATTTAATCGCAACCATCAGACTTAAAATGATATCGATATCAAATCCCTGAAAAAAATCTACATTCCAACACCACTTCCGTAGGGACGGGTTCTAAATCCGCCCTTTCTCCGTTCGGGGTTAAACCACATGGAACATCTTCCCTCTTTTTTCAATATTTACATTTGCTTGAAAAGATGTTTCTGTTTATGATAATCATTAACCTGTTATGCAGGAGTACAAATCAAACACCAACAGGGTTAATCATTTCTTCTTAGTGCCTTACTCCAGAAAACCTTTCACAAAAACAAGAAAGCTGGAGAATACTTTAAAATTAGAAACTTAAAGTGATCTTCAAGGCACTTATACCCCCTTGTGGGGTGTTATAGATTAAGCCCCTCCAGCAGCCCACAAGGGGGGGTACTCAGTGCCCGTGCTTTGCGGGTACTCAGTTCAGTGCCCCCTTGAAGGGGTACTCTTTTTAGTCCTCGTGCTTTGCGGGGACTCCTTTCAGTGCCCCCTTGAAGGGTATAAGTGCCTTGGAGGTCACTTTAAGATTCTAATTTTAGAATATTCTCCAGATTTCTTGTTTTATGGAAGGTTTTCTGAGTAAGGCACTAAACAGTTTTTCGGATCAAAAGCAACACCACAAGCGGAACATTTAACATTTTTATTCATTTCATCCGAAAATAATTCCCATTCTTTCTCACATTCCGGACATTTGATCTTCACTTCATTTAAAGTCTTGTTGCTTTCGAATCCCGGACAATGTTGGTCTGTCATGTACGTCTCCTTTTTATTTTTTAAAGAACTTCTCAAACTACCTTTACTACCTCACTTAAAAAGCAGCAGAGGAAAAAAGCTTTTCCAGATAATTCTGGCCAGAAAACTAATATTCTCGAATAATATCGACCTGTATTGGCTGGATGCACGTCAGTCTGATCGTGCACAAAAGGAAATGCTAGTGAGCATTTAACAATTTCCCGGCAAGAAGCGTACCTGTCATTGCCAAACATTCCATATCCAGAAAATATCTGCAGAAGATAGGTAGAGAACCGAGCAACAGGCTGGGAACTGATCATCCTGATCGTTGAAATTTAAAATAATCGGGACACGGGGAAGTGCATAAAATTCAATTGAAAGGTCATATAAATTTGTCGAATTTCCTCCAGATAACCTCTATAAGGTTTCGTCAAACACCTTTGAAGGCGGGGCCATCAGCTGATTTCCCTTAGTTTTTGAACAAGCGAATCCCTCTCATCCTCGAGCTCTAAAAGATCCTGCATAACCGGAGGTTTTGCAGAATGTGCCGGCAATCGGCGTAAGGTTTCGGCTATCTCCTCATCAATCTTTTTCAATCGTCTTTTCAACTGGCTCACTTCAGAATCCATCAAGTTCCTTTCCGCAAAGCATCAAATATTCGCAATTCGTTTATCCTCAAAAGACATCCTGTTCCAGTTCCGACAACTCTTTTTGAATCATACCGATTTCACTCTCAGAGGCCAAACGTTTATCCATCCTGTAAAAGATTGTTGTCCCTAATTGCCCTGACCTCGTAAACATAACAATTTCATATCTATCTACTTTTTGCAGCAGATCCTCAACCCATAACACTCTTTCTATATCCAAAGAAAAATCATTACAAATCTTTTTAGCAAATTTTTCTGGATTTGCAGAAATGGATTGTCCTTCACCTGTCGGGGCGTAAATACAGACAATTGGTTTGAGGTGCTGAATTTTTTCAGAAGATGATGTGCGTTTAAAAATTTTCACATCATAGGCCCCGGCGAACCAGGCAATCGGTTCCGACTCACCTCTTTTAGTGCCGTCCCATTGATATCTTCCTGCAAAGATTGCCATATGTCCTCCTACCTCAAATCAAATATTCCGTCCGAACTTGTGGGAGGTGATTCCATATTTCCATTCGGTATCACCTCCCTTACCCACGTTTCTCATGAACATTGTGCTAATTAAGAGTAAAAAAATTTAACCAATGTTTATCCGAAATGCGGGCTAGTGCTGGTTATGCTGTTGCGTCTAATAAGCGCCTGTCGGCCATATCCGTCAAGACTCTCTCTCGTGCCTTGTCAATTCCAAGCTGAACCCGCTTCTTATCTATATGTGCTATTATAAGTCTTGCCATTTCTTTAGGATCAGTGGCGAATCCCCATTTACCAAAACCGAGATCTTCCAGCTCCTCAAAGAGATGCTTCTCAAATTTGGTCCCTTTCATTATAGGAAAGGTATGACCGAAAACCGTATACACTCCGGAAGCGACGAAATATTGTCCAATGGCAATGGCCTTTTCACTCATATACTCAGGCGCGCAACCGGCGGCAGGAAGGTCGGCGATGCAGTCTCCTAATCCGCCTACTTTTACCATTTCAGAGGCGGCAATAAGAATCCTGCTGTTATCTACGCACGATCCAAGCCCAAGGACCGGAGGCATTCCAACAGTCTCGCAAACTTCGGCAAGACCAGGACCTGCAAGTGCTGCGGCGCCAGGCCCAGTCAGTCCGGCTTTTGCAAGAGCCATCTGAGAACACCCGGTCTGCAGGACCAAAACATCATTTTTAACCAGCTCTTTCACCAGTTCAACATGGGAATAATCCTGCTTTGAACGTGGGTTAGTACAACCCACCACCCCTGCGACACCGCGAATCCTGCCATTGATAATATTTTCGTTAAGAGGCGTATAGCTGCCGCGGAAAGATCCACCCAGCATATAATTTATGTATTCAAAAGAAAATCCATGTACTCCTGTTGTCTTATTTCGCGGAATTTGTACAGGTTTTTTCCTTGTTTTGAACCTGGTTATTGCCTTGATAACAATCTCATCGGTACATTCACGCGGCTCATGTTCATGCAATTGAATATGCAGAGCCCCTTCAATCTTGGCCCTATAATTTGTCGTGATAAAAGGTGTGTCATAGAAATCAGCAACTTTCTGTAAACCCTGTTGTATGCATTGGATATCGACAGTCATTGCATCGACTGCGCCTGTTACCAGCACAGCTTCAGTACTGGAAAAATTACCTGCATGGGGCAGACCGTGTCGCGACATCGCCTCGAGCCCGGAACAACACATGCCAACAAGATTAATTCCCTTTGCTCCGGCATTTTTCGCAGCTTCTTTGAGGGTTGGATCAGCAGCAGAGACAATCATTGATTCCAGGAGATTTGGCTCATGACCATGAACAATAATGTTAACATGATCTTCTTTGAGCACACCCAAATCAACTTCTATTTCCACTGGCGACGGAGTTCCAAACAATATATCGGAAATATCGGTGGAGACCATCGATCCTCCCCAGCCGTCGGCAAGAGCGGTACGAGATATCTGTTTAGTAATGTTTACATAGTCCTGATCAACACCCATAGCCGTGCGGTGCATCATTTCCATAATTTCACGCATTGCTCCTCTCGGAACAATTCCAGCAGCGCGCCAATGTTCAAGAGTTTTTTTCGGCACCCTCTTGACCATCGGAATTTCACCTTCAACCTGAGTGTAAGTTTTCTCAAGTTCGTGGTAAAGATCCATTGCGACATCTTTTATGTCTCGACCTTCGGTTACGATATCCAGTGATCCTGCGATCTCGAAAAGTTTAATCGGATCCTTGATAGAATAATCTGTTACTTTTCCACTGATGACATCGCGGAAAAGCTCGAGCATTGCCATTCCGTGATCGGTATGAGCAGCAGTCCCGGCGGCTACCATTCTACCAAAATTTCTTGCCATGATGGTGTCGGCTGTAGCACCACAGACTCCAACCCTGTCATAAGGACTGTTAACATTCATCCTGCATGGTCCCATGAAACAGTGCTTACAGCATGCGGATTTATCTCCGATCGGACAAGCCTTCATGGCGTTTGCCCGGTCAAAAAAGAGTTCTACACCATCCTTTCTTGCTTTGGTAATCATTTGTCCGGTGGACTCGCAAATCGTAAGGTCTCTTACGTTGATGAGTTCTAATGGTTTTGCCATGATGCCTCCAAATGCAGTGGTTAGGGGATTTTTCGATCGACTCGGTAAATTGATTACTTGTCTAATTACCGGGATCGAGTCTTCAAGATGAGATCAGCGACTTTTTTGTGGCAACTATGAAGAGATGCACACACGATAACTCCCTACAGGAAGAATAAAAAACGTTACGTGAGAAATATTCTCAATGGTACTAATATTGAACTACTCTGTGGCATTGTCAAGTTCTTTCGTTCGATCAATGCAGTAATCGCACGAATCGAATTAATTCTTATTACCGAAGTTGCAAAGAAAACGGTGAAGAAGGATTAATAGATTAGTGGGACGGGCGGAATCACACAACAAAGCCGTCTCTTTATGGCTTAAATTTCAAGCAGAGACGGCTGCAATTATACAATTAAAGGAATGGAATAAAATTATTTCATCGCTGATAGTTTAGCCACCACATCATAGAGTTCTTTCGGGGCATCTGATATATCATCAAAAGCTCTCCGTCCAGCTCTATCAGCTTCAATAATTTCATTCTGTTCGGGAAGAAATCCAATTATTTCGAAATCTGACAAAGTTTCACGAATTAATTGTTCGTCTTCTGCATTTTTTACACGGTTACCCAGAATGAGAATTTTCTTAATGCCGATATCCTGACCAAGTTTTTTAATTTTCACTGCTGCAGATCTGCTTCTTGCTCCAGGATTAACAATAACAATAAGAGCATCAACAGACGCCGAGGTGGCTCTACCCAAGTGTTCGACTCCCGCTTCCATATCCATGATTACAATATCATCTCTTACCAATACAAGATGATTCATCAATGCTTTCAAGATGGTGCTTTCAGGACAGATGCAACCGGATCCACCGCTTTGAACAGTCCCCATAACCAGCAGTTTTACGCCGTCTCTTACCAGGGAAAATCGATCCGGGATATCATCCACTTTTGGGTTAAGAGTAAAAAAACCTCCCATTGTCCCTGGTGTCGCTCCTGTTCGTTCAGCAATAAGCTCAGACAATTCAGAGATTGGAGTGATCGGCTGATCTTCAGGAATTCCGAGACCGGCAGCCAAATTTGCAACCGGATCGGCATCTATAGCTATAACTTTATTTTTTTCATCGGCGGCCAGACATCTTGCTAAAAGCGCTGTTATAGTGGTTTTACCGACTCCGCCTTTCCCACCTATTGCAATTTTTAAACTCACTTTGAGATATCTCCTTTAGTGCCTTATTCCTGAAAGCTGCCATTCAGTTGGTACCCCTTTGGGGTATTAGCCATGTGAATTTCTTGACCACCAGATGATTATTCTTTTATAATTTTTCCTTCACTATCAACCAAAGCTACGGTAAAACCATTCTTAGTCGCCTCTTCATGCAATTCTTCAATATGAATAGCCTGAAGTTCATATTTTTTACCTTTCTGTCTCGGCAAGCTTAGAAAACAGTCATTTGCTTCTTCTTTGTTTCTAAAAGCGGGTATAAAATTAACATCCTTCTCTTCATTATATAACCCGAGCAAACTTTCATCTTTTCCAGGATCACATACGAATACATATACCCATGTGTCAACTTCTGTTTTTTCTTCTTCCATAAAAGCTCTCTTTGTAAAAATATTTAAAGCTGCAGTAACGTTTACCACTCACGATGAGACGTATAACCATCAATTGCCAAAAAAAAAGCTCCATCCCGGTAAGGATGAAGCTTTTTTCTAAGAACCATTTTATCAGATATCCAGATAGGAATCGGAAAAAAGATTATCACCGGTGATAACTTTCACAGTTTTTACATAGTCAGCTAACTCTTTTGACAAAGAAGAAAGCTCAGGCGCATTGCCGTCCATTGCCTGATATACAATTTCAACTATTTCAGGACGCTGTCCTTTGGCAACCGCGATAAGTTCGGCATCCAGTGGATCGGCAATTACAGATTTCATACCATACCGTTCCAGCATAATCATGAAGGTATTATTCAGAATCGGACGCAAATGCACTGGAGGACCATTAGATATGTTGGATAGACCACAAGTCGACATGGCGCCTGGAGCGATATCTTCCAGCATCATCTGAAAATTCAATAACGATACGCATTGAGTCTGCTGAATATTAACAGGAGTCACGATACCATCTACCCAGATTTTCTCGTTTGGTATGCCTGCTTCATTTGCTGCATAAACAAGTTCGACGCAAAGAGCTGCCCGTTCGTTTTCATCGCGTGGCAAACCATCGGGGCCCCACATCAATGCAACAATATCAGCCTCATATTTTGCCGCCATTGGCAGCATAACTGTATATCGCTCTGGGCGTGCCATAATAGAATTTACTATATGAGGCTTGCTTGAGGGTTTTAGAACTTTCAGACCTTCTTCGATAGCGGCTATATTAGATGTATCAAGGAGAAGAGGCATATCAGGAACTACTTCCTGGACGACCTGGCAAACCCATGGCATTAGTTCATGACCATCTTTTTTGGCAGGACCAAGATTAATATCGATGTAGTCCATGCCAAGCTTCTTCTGCTCAAGGCATTCTTCCTGAATAGGTTTTGGGTCACGCTCCCTGTATGCTTTTCCAATTACCTTGGAAATAACATTAAGGCTTTCACCAAAAAGAATCATTTTTTTCTCCTTTATCAAAGATAGGTGGTAAAAAACTTCGGCTATACTGCTATACAGCAATACTTTATAAAAATTTTGCCGGTGCTTCTATAAAGAAACAACCGGCAAAATGTTTACATCTTAAATTATCTACTTTTCAGGAACCCGGCGATATGAGCTGCTTCTCGCGGGCCAACCACTATATTCCAGCCGGGCAACTCTTCTTCAACGTCACCAGCAATAGCAGCAGCATAACCTGGAATAATGAGTTCAGTATGTTTGACTTTATCCATGATGCCGCATTTCTTAACAAACATACCCACATCATCACCGCCAAACTTTCCTGCAGCCCATGCCGTAAGAACGGAGAGTCCTTCAGAGTCTTTGATAAGCAGCCAGGCAGGAACTTTGCTAGCTTCAATCTCACCGGAAACAATAAAGTATGTCAGGGCAAAATTGGTGGTAACAAGTACCGGAGAATTTTCATCAGGTGTGCCAACTTCGAAAATTCCTTCAGTAACCGTCATCGGACGTTGCGGATCAGTAAAGATATTCAGACGCTCAAGCAATAGTGGAAAAATCACCTCTGTTGTCAAATCAGACATGACCACGATACCGCCGTATTTGGCAACGAACATACTGGCAATGAGGCCTTCCATTTCAACATTGGCTGCCATCTCACTCGGAAAGCAGATTGTGGGAAAACCAAGCGAGCGATTACCGTCTTTTAACGCAGCCCGTCGGATTGCAACCTGATCCTCAAGTGCCTGTTTAATTTCCCTCGAACCTGAATCAATGACCAGATCCTTAAGCCCCATCGCGACGAGTTGGTCGGTAAGAGCAATAATACCGTCAATAGAGTCGGCCTTCACTGCGAGTGGGAGATCATTATCGAGAGCAATTTTTCCAAAGACATCCGCATTATCTGCAGTCGCAGCATAAATCAAAGGACGTTTGAAACCGGCTGCAGCAACTGCTCCGTTAATAATATCAGCGTTCTCACTCATAAGAATGAGGTTAAATTCAGATGTCTCGGCAATAAGCTTAGCCAGAGCAGCAAAAGCGACCCCGTCACCATTGACATCTTTTAATGCGACGAGTTCCGGTCGCAGATTAAGACCGACACGCTCATATTGCAGAGCGTTCCATGATTTGATTTTTGCTTCGACATCCGCTTCTGCAGTATCAGAAGTAATAGTCCCGGCAAACATAGTAGGATTAAAAAATGTCTTTTCATGTCTGTACAATACAGTTTCGCCACCGGCCTTTGCAGCACGAACTCCCTTACCAACAGCTACAGGGCGAATCGGCGGTGCAGAAGCCTCGGCAAGCTGCGCCCTCGCATCATCGGACACATACGGGCATGCATCAAGCTCAGCTTTGCTTGACGCAAGATTCATTGCAAAAGCGAGGCATGTCGGAACCCCACACTCCTTGCAGTTTGTTTTAGGCAGGAGTTTGAAGATTTGTATTCCTGTTAACGCCATTTGTGTTGTCTCCTTATATATATTTCACAGCTGGTAATGCCCGGATCCACCCGAAGATGAATCCGGGTACCCTGCTCAATAAATTAGCCCATTATAGAATCCATGCTCAGCGCAGGATGTCCTTTCTCTTTGAGCCATGGCAAAATCTCGTCTTCGGTGATACCGACAGTCTCATCGGCAATCATGTCAGCGAAATTCTCTACGCCCATTTCCGCGCCTCTGGCGTTTAATCTGTCACGGATCTCATCTTTGACAACTTTAGGCATCCAAACCATTCGAAGTATACCGCCATCACCTAGGATAAACTTCTTTTGGGTAATGTTGAATTTGGAATGACCGACAAATCCAGGAGAAGAAGCACCGCCACCCATAACACCGGCAAGCGTGGTAAACTTCATTCCCGAAGGAGTCTCACCGGTATAGTCACGACCAACAGTCATAATACCGTTACAACCCGGAAGCATTGCTGCGATACACTCACAACAACCGCAAGTTGTCATCGGGGCATGAACCATGGAATAGAAGTTATAGGTATCAATTGCACCTTTGGACGCACTCTTGATGAATTCATCCACGCCTTCGAAACGGCCAAGAACCGGATCAAGTACCTTTCCTTTCTGGATAGGCTGATTAGGCCCGGTCGGATTGATTTCAAATGATGCTTTACAATCCATCCAGTTATAGGCACCGCAAAGTCCGGTTCTTTCAGGGCTTACCGTACAAACGTGGCTAGGCGCAAAGGATTGACAGAGACTGCAGGAGTAAAAGGTTTCAACATCCTCATCGGTCATTTTGTCAACACGTTCATCACGGACTTTATACTCAGCCCTGGCCCTAGTTGTCAACTTGTCGACATCTTCTTTGTTGGTGAAGAGAGTTACCTGCACTTTGTCGACAATTTTTTGAAAGTCCTGATGAAATTTGGCATGGAGAACAACACCAATATCTTTCAAGGTAAAACCTTTCTCTACTGCGGCTTTACTGATCCGTACCCAGGAGATATCACGTTGACCAATATGCATGATTCCCTGAATATAGTTGATCAGATGGTGGATCTGACGTTCCATAATCGGTTCGAAATCCGTCTGGAATTCACGACCGGCGATCTGCACGAAGATACCAAGGGGCAGAACATCACCCTCTTTCATGTCTTTAATGTCAGGACCGACTACGGTTACTTTTGCGTCTTCGATGTCACCCATCTCAGCCATGTTGACAAGCTCGGTACATTGAGTTTTGCCACCACCCATCTGACCGAAGAGGTCACCGCCCCGTACGCGCTCTCCCTCAAATGCAGGTCCAAAAGCCAGGGGAATATCGATTTCGGTGACATTGATTTTCAGACCGCGAACTTCAACGGACTTCTGGCAGATCTCATCATGAGGAACATTGGCAACGACATGCTCGTAAGTGCATATACCTGTTGGCAGGATCTCAGGAATATCGGTATCGGCAAGAGTCGGGAAACCCCAGTTAACACAACCGGCAGCAGCAACTGCCCATTCGGTTCCAACATCGCCGAGAGCGTTAACAAAGGCAAAGATACGGTTTTTGTTGTACATCAACATCTTGCGATAGTCGCCAGGCTGAACTCCGCCAAAAGCCATTGCAGCTCTGTTGGCAAATCCTAAGGCAAAGACTGCCGAAGAAATATCCGGACCAAAAGGAACGATTCGAGTATTCCAGCCAACCTGCATACCGGCCTCAAGACACTGCTCGATAACAGTTTTGCCATTGTGATTTGCTGCACAGAAGATATAAAGACTCTTCTTCTGGTAATCTTCAACAATCATTTTGGCGATTTCAGCATTAGGAGCAGCGCCAACTATTGCTGCAAAACCAGGAGCGGAACCATCGACAAACTCTACACCACGCTTTCGCAGGATGGTGTCATCGGCAGGCCCAACCCAGATTTTTCCAGCTTCGATATCTGGGTCTTCCTGAGAAATATAAAAATCAGGCTCTCTCAAGATACGTAAAGCCTCTTTAATTTCATATGCAAAAATGCCTGCCATCCCTGCATCGAGCAGTGGTCCGAGATATGGCAGATGATTGTTTCCTTTTATATGAGGCGGCAAAAGTCCACGGGCAAATTCCATGGGCTTTTTCAAATCCTCAAGAGTTTCACACTTCATTCCGGTAAGAGAATATATAACCGGAAGATAGTACGCGGTATTGGGAAATCCGATTTTTGTACTGGCGTCATAAGTCTGCAGGGCCTTTTCGAGGTCACCTTCCACCTGGGACACGACTTTGTAACCACCTTGTATAGCTGCAAATGCTACTAGTCTAGACATGCTTAACTCCTTATATTAGATATAACGTAATTGTCCCTATTATATTATTCCATTCCAAGGGCTTGTCTGTCAGCCATATCCATAAGAACCCTGTCACGGGCCTTATCGATGCCAAGTTCCTTACGTTTCTTGTCTATATGGGCAATCATTTTATGGGCATGCTTTATAGGATCAGGTTCACAATCCCATTTACCGCCATACATGTTCTCCATTTCTTCGTAGAGATAATCTTTGAAGACCGGAGCACCTTCAACCGGCATATGATAACCGAATACCGTATAAACACCTGAAGCGACGAAATACTGGCCGATGGATATAGCTTTCTCACTCATCCACTCAGGTGCACTTCCTGCTGCGGGTAGATCACAAATATCCTTACCAAGTCCACCGGCTTTAACAACCTCAGTTGCTGCCAGCAGGATTCGGCTATTATCAACGCAGGAACCAAGATGCAGAACAGGTGGAATACCAACAGTCTCACAAACCTCACGCAGCCCCGGACCACAATGAACTGCTGCAGATTCAGGAGTACACAGGCCATGCATACCGGCAGCGATAGCACTACAACCGGTAGTCAAAACAATAACATCGTTCTTGATCAGTTCTTTCATGATCACGATGTGTTCTTCATTATGCTTTGTACGGGCGTTGTTACAACCAACAACACCAGCTATACCGCGTATACGACCATTAATGATGTTATCATTTAAGGTGAAATAGTCTCCGCGGAAACTTCCACCAAGGTGATATTTAATCGATTCCACACCAAACCCGGCGATCTGGCTTGATTTGTGGCGAGGGATCATAACTTCAGAACCACGATTCTGGAAGTTATCAATCGCAATTTTAACAATGCGGATTGCATCTTCCATAGCATGATGCTCATCAAACTCTATATGAAGCACATTATCCTGCTCCATTTTGGCAATTGGATGAGTCGTTATCAGCTTGGTATGGAAACATTTGGCAACATTGGCCAAGTTCTGGAAAATACACTGTACGTCGACAACCATTGCATCACAGGCACCAGTAATAATGGCGAGTTCCTGCTGGAGGAATGTTCCTGCCGGTGGTACACCATGTCTTTGCAGCACTTCATTTGCCGTACAGCATATTCCACTTAACTGTATGCCTCTAGCACCTTTTTCTTTGGCATAAGCGACCAGTTCCTGGGATTGAGAAGCTGCAACTATCATTTCAGACAAGAGAGGCTCATGTCCATGAACAATAATATTTACATGATCTTCCTTCATCACACCAAGATTAGCTTCAGCCTGCAAAGGTGTAGGAGTTCCAAACATGACATCCTGAAGGTCGGTTCCTATCATGGATCCGCCCCAACCATCTGCCAGAGAAGCACGGGTACCCTGCTTCATAAGATTTTTAAAATCCTGATCAACACCCATATGGGTCCGATGCATAATTTCAACAATCTCACGATCTACGTTACGGGGCAACACGCCTTGTTCCGCCCATTTATCCTGCAGAGGCTGCGGTGCTCTTTTGAGCATATCGAGAGTCCCTGAGGTTTTTCCCCATTCACCAACGGCTCTTTCGCCAACAGCAATGGCGATTTCCCTGATGTCGCGATCCTTGACAACACCATCAACTTCAACAGTAGTGGCGACACCGTAATACGGCGCAATTTGTACAAGTTTTTGCGGATCTTTAATTTTGTAGTCTTCAGTCTCGCCCTTCGCTGCAGCAAGAAATGTGATAGCAACATTACGTCCATGATCAGAGTGAGCTGCCGCGCCACCTGCGATCATACGAATAAAGTTTCTTGCACAGATTGTATTTGCAGTGGCACCGCAAAGGCCTTTACGGGTATCTTCGCCCTGGATCCCATCTTTTGGCAACGGCAGCCGGCATGGCCCCATTGAGCAATTTTTGCAGCAAATCCCCTGCATACCAATAGCACAGGGTTTCATGGTTATAGCACGATCAAAAACAGTTTCAACGCCAAGCTGATGAGACCTGAGAATCATCTCCTGGGTTGCGGGATCAATAGACGATTCAATCGGGTCGGCTAATTTAACAATTTTTCCTTTCACTTCTGCCATCTCGAGGTACCTCCTCATAGAGTTATTGAGATTATCAATTATCTCAAGAGCTTTACAACGCTTTGTTTTCCTAATTGATATCCTAACCTATTTTCTTTTGTGGAATCTATCCAGCATATCAAGGATTTTATCCTGGGCAGTTTTCTGTTCTGCTGCTGCGGTCATAGTTACTTCAGCAACTGGTTTAGCGCCCCCTGCCTCTTCGGCGGCCTTGCGAGCTTGAGCCCTCAAATTTTTCAGAGCTTTTTCTTCTTCTTCTCTCTGTTTGGCTTCTTCCTTTAGAGCATCAGCTGCTGCTTTGGCTTTGGCATCTGCATCGGCTTTGGCCTTTGCTTCAGCGTCTGCCTTGGCTTTCTCCTCAGCATCAGCTTTGGCTTTCGCATCTGCTTCAGCTTTTGCCGCTGCATTAGCTTTTGCTTCAGCATCTGCTTTTGCTTGAGCTGCAGGATCTACTGCAGGAGCAGGCTTGGCTTCAGCTTTCGGCTCTTCTTTGGCCGGGGCAGCAGGTTTTGCAGCAGGCGCTGCAGGAGTTTTAGCTGCTGGTGCTGCTGATGCTGCCGCTGCTGCTTTTTTAGCAGGAGCTGCCTTTTTTGCTTCTTCGGCAATAGTGAGGTCTGCTGTCGGAGCAAGTGCGGCAAAATCAATATTTGCTTCATCCAGGATTTTATTGATTGCTGCAGAATCCGTCAGAGAGCCTCCATCAGCCAAGGCACTGATGAACTCTTTGGTCATTCTGATTGCTTCAGGATGACGCATGATCAAAACATTTGAGCCACTAAGCAGATAGGTAACAGCACCGATTGCCTCCATCATGACACCACGTTTTTCCGGGTCGCCTAAAAGAGGTGCATCGGCAGTCGTTTGTTTAGCTTCTTTACATTTCCAGACTTCATTACCGAGATTGTTGATCATAGGGAACTGAAGCTTTGCATCACCCTGAACCATTGCGGCCATGGTAAGTCGCTCCATTACCGAGTAGGTATATTCCATACCGTAACCAAGACCACCGGTTGTAGGATCAATCAGGAGTCTATCCATTGGCATTCCGAGATTTTCCAAAAGAATATTCACCTGTTTTGCCAGGTTAACATCAATGGGAGAGGAGGCAATAAGTGCATGACCATAACCCATCGCCGCAGCACCGATTCCCTTGTAATTTTTCTCCTCAACAGGGCCTAAAACCAAATTTTCTCCCTGGCACTTCTCGGCAACTACTTTGAGAACAGCTTCATCTTTTGTTGGATTTGCACATCCCCAGACTATCAGAGGAACTTTTATTGCATCCAGAACTTTTTTAACAGTCTCAGCTGCTGATTCTGCACTGGCATCTTTGTCATTGGGATCAATACTTTTCAGTTGAATGACGATTGCATCAGCTTTAAAAACCTCGACGCATTTTTTGGCCCAGGCAGCAGGGTCGGAGATTACATCTTTAAAATGCTCCATAACCGGTGCAGGCCAGTCTTCCGGCTCAGTATCCCAAATCTCCATTGCAATTATGGGCTTGTTCGGCATGTCGCCTTCAAATGTATAGAAAGGATAACATGTCTCACCTCCCACAGTAATAGCTGCATCTCCTTTCCCTATGGAAATTGCTTTGATGCCGCCGCTATAGGATTCCTTCTTTAGTTTAAATCCCACTTTTGCCTCCTTACTGGTGAGTAATTTTTCTCCTGAAGGTTGAGTCTCATTTCAAACATCAACCCCCCCTTTTCTGCACTAGCCAAACAACAAGAGGTACAAAATGATTACTAAAATTATTAATATCTTTTAAACCGTTTAAATGAAATTAGTTTCATTTACGAGCCTGAAACACTATTTTTCCTTGCCTCCATTCGAGCCTTTACGCGAGGAAATTTTTCAATCTCGGTATGCGGCATAAACATTGCCGCAATATAGTTATCCATATATGAGGGCGTTTCAGAGAGTTCGAAATTGGTCATTTTCTGCGTCACTGAAACAACATCATGACGAATTCGATTGGTAAGCGAACTCATTCGTGCGCCCATGAGAGAACCATTACCTATAAAAGTAACACGCTCCGGGTCGACCTCCGGCAGCAACCCGATAACCATTGCCTTTTCGAGATCAATATAGCTGCCGAAACCTCCGGCAAGAATGATGTGTTCAACCATATCCATGGACAATCCAACTTCTTCGAGCAAGGTCATGCACCCACTATAAATTGCACCTTTTGCACGTATCAGATTATCGAGATCCGGCTCGGTAAGAACAATATCCCTCTCAATCTGAGTTTCATCCTTCCACGCTATGACATACTCCCATACATCATTGTTTTTTCTGATTCGTGGGGTATCAAGATCACGATGGAACTTCCCTCTATTATTTATCAATCCCATCTCAAACATGACCGCGGCCATTGTAATAAGTCCGGAACCGCAAATACCTTTTGGGCGTACATCTCCGATGGTGAAAATCATTGGTTCAAAGGTGACGGGATCTACTGAAAAATCCTCAATTGCACCTTTAGCAGCACGCATACCAAACTCAATACCTCCACCCTCAAAAGCTGGTCCTGCAGAACAAGCAGTGCAAGCAAGCCAGTCTTTATTGCCTACTACTAATTCGGCGTTAGTCCCTATATCCAGAAAGAGAGTCAATTCCTCTTTACGGTACATACCTGATCCCATAACACCGGCTACAATGTCACCGCCGACAAAACTTGAAACCTGAGGAAAAATCAATGCGATTGCATGTTCATTGAGGTTCACACCTAAAGTCACGGCTGTAAATGGTGGAAAGAGGCTGGCTGCCGGTACATATGGCGACCTGCGGATATTCCGCGGGTCTATCTTGAGAAACAACTGCGTCATTGTAGTGTTGCCGGAGAAGGTGATGGTCGAGATATCCTCGCGATCAACTTTCGATTCTCGGATTATCTTTTCAAGAACATCATTGATAGTCTCAACGACAACCTGCTGGAGTTTTTCAAGTCCTCCGGGTTTCTCCGCA
The DNA here is from genome assembly GCA_049645845.1 of Desulforhopalus sp. Classification (GTDB taxonomy): domain Bacteria; phylum Desulfobacterota; class Desulfobulbia; order Desulfobulbales; family Desulfocapsaceae; genus Desulforhopalus_A. The sequence continues at coordinate 17,003 of JBARUR010000260.1, forward strand.
TACATAATGCGGGTAATTACATCTTCACCATAACTTATCTGCCCATTGAAATCACCGGCTTCCGCCAGACATTCCCCAGTCGACAAATTGATAAGCTGCCCGTAGATAGTCGTGGTTCCAATATCCATCGCCACAGCATAGTTTTCGGCGCTTTTGTCACCTGACTGGACGTTGGTAATAAGATTTTTTCCGTCGGCCCTAACAGGACGGATAATGGTTACAGTCAATTGAAAATCACTTTCCCTTAAGATTCCAGGAAGTTTTCGAATCACCGGCAGAGTCAGTTCAAGTTTATGCTCGTCCAGCTGTATTTTGAGATGCTCAATGAGTCTCGTCACATCGGGCATATTGTTCTGAGCATCGGGTGGCGCAACAGCAAGGAATTTTTTTTCGACAGGGGGGATAAAGAGTCCTTCGACCTTCAGGCTCTCAAAATCCATTTGTTGGATTGTGGCAGTCCTGCGTGGAGTAGCCTGCAGGTTCATCACACTTTTGTCTATGGATGATTCAACAGGAATGCGGACTTCGATGTCTTCGCTCACTTTCACGAGACACGCCAGACGATATCCTTTTTCGATATCTTCTTTACTTATTCGATCAGAAATTCCACCGGAAACACTTCCACTTTCAACAAGAACGCGGCACTTTCCGCAAACACCCTCACCTCCACAGGAAGCATTGATGTGTACACCGGCCTGAAGAGCGGCCCGAATAAGACTCTCCCCTGAAGAGACAGTTATGGCTCTGTCATGGGGAAGAAATTTGATGGTGCATTCACTCATGCGGTGTTACCTTGTCCGCCAGGGAAACAGATGGATTTAACTATCTTCTTTAATTCACTGCAGTCAATACTCGTGAGTTGCGGTATTGAGCGTCTGCCACAACTTCTAACGATATTTATTTCTTGCAGTACAACAGCGTAGAAAGATACAGTCCGAAACTACCCTTCGAGTCAGCTTTTATTAAGCGCACATAAATATATCATATATTTTCACACTTACAACTTGTAATTGGGAATTTTCCCCTTAGAAGTCCATTAATTCGAGGGCAAACAAGGATTCTTTTTTCTGGCACATACCATCATTTTTACTGATACAAACCACTTTTAGATCCATCTTACTAATATCAGAGCACATGTCTTGTTTTTCGACCATTTATTTTTGTCAGTATTTTGCACCTTCATCATAAATACTCTTCTAATTGATTTTTTCTATGCGAAAAGCATTTCATTGATCTTCATGAAATTTACTGCCAGTTCTCAGTTTTTTTTCTGTTTTTTCTCTTTCTCCAGAAAATGAATGAGGCAGGCGGATCTGAATTTGCAATAAATTTTAGGATCGGTGCATTGAAGACACTCGGAACAAAGATATTGTTTATATTTTGCGCAGTAAAATGAAGTTTCTACAAGTGGATGATACTTACAAAGTCCCATATTTTCAGAAATTCCAGAGTGTTTTTTAATGGTAGTTTCAATGCTTGAAATGCTATGCAGGTGATTATACCGACAACCCGATATTGTAAAAACCTCCATTTCCCAATGTTTTCTAACAAAATTGGATGCGCGACAATCTCGCCTTTGCAATTGGTATTACCATTTACCAAGGCCCAGAGAGGTGATGTGTGTTTGTCCTGTAAATTAAACAACTTACACGCAAGAGGCAAAGCTTGAAGTTCGGGTTATTTTCACTTGACAAGAACATTGGTATTCTCTATTATTGGTACGACCTTTTAATGCCAAATGTCACAGATTTCGAGTCGATTATTCAAATTCAGTTTTGACACACTCGTAAAAACCTAAAATTTGGGATGGCTAAGTATAAACTTCATATGCGCGCCTGCAGATGAAGAGTTTTTACCACGCCATCAGTTTTCATTTAACATTGTTTCTTAAGAAAAAGTAATAAATACTTTCCGGTGTAGCTTCCATGGACATTCCATCACGATACCACTCCTGGTTAGTAACAACCTGACATTGGGGCTGATCAGCGCTAATGTTTCTCAGTCAACGGAGTAGACTATGACCAAAAAACAACTAGAGGAATTAAAAAATATCTTCAGCGATAAAAATGTCCTCACGGAGATTGAAGATATGGTAGCCTACAGCTACGACGCTTCACATGTAGAAATACGCCCTGAAGCTGTTGTTTTTGCTACCACGACAGAGCAAGTCAGCCAGCTCATGAAATTTGCCTATCGTGAACAGATCCCGGTTACTCCTCGCGGTCAGGGAAGTGGTTTATCAGGAGGGTCGATCCCTCTTAATAAAGGCATTGTCCTTTGCATGGACAGAATGAACCGGCTCATCGATTTTGATCCTGCCAATCGCCTCATCACTGTTGAAGCAGGTATGACAACCTCAGATATTGATCCTATCGCCGCGAAATCCAATCTCTTCTATCCTCCCGACCCTGGAAGCGTAGCCTTTTCGACCATCGGTGGCAATGTCGCCGAAAATGCCGGAGGGCTTCGTGGTCTCAAGTACGGTGTAACTAAAGATTACGTCAAAATGATGAAAGTCGTTTTACCTCAGGGAGATATTGTCACCATGGGCAATAAGTGCGTTAAGCATGTTGCCGGGTTCAATATGGAAGGTATCTTCGTAGGAAGCGAAGGCCTACTCGGTATCATGACCGAAGTGACCCTCGCCTTGCTGCCTATCCCTGAACATCGTGAGTCGGCCCTGGCAATATTCAATAGCCTCGACGGAGCCGCCCAGGCTGTATCCGACATTATTGCCTCGGGTGTCACTCCATCCACCATGGAGTTCATGGATAACGTAACTATCAATGCCATTCAGAACTTCAAAGACTGCGGTCTTCCTCGCGACGGAGCTGCGGTACTACTCATCGAAACTGACGGCGAAAAGAATTCAGCCATCGCAGAAATGGCCAAAGTTGAGATACAAGTTAAAAAGAACGATATCCGTGAATTTGCCAGAGCGAAATCAAGCAAGGAACGTGACAAACTTTTCGAGGGACGCCGTGTGGCCTTGAATGCCCTGGCGAGTGTCAGACCAAATCTGATTCTGGAAGATGCGACGGTCATGCGTTCCAAATTGCCGGAAATGGTCCGCGGCATAACTGCGATAGCGGATAAATACCAGCTTCAAATTGGTATTTTCGGTCATGCCGGTGACGGCAATCTTCATCCAACCGTTCTTTTGGATATGCGGGACAAGGATGAAATGGCACGTGCCGAAAAGGGTATTGCCGAACTTTTCCAACTCGCTATCGATCTTGAAGGCACCATTTCCGGAGAGCACGGAATCGGGCTTGAAAAGAAACCATTTTTAAAAGACCAAATCGGCGCAGAAGGCATCAGGCTCCTCCAAAATATCAAAAAAACCTTTGACCCCCTCAACCTGCTTAATCCGGGCAAGATGTTCGATATGCCGGAAAAGCAGTCAGTTTAAGCAAGGTGGAGAAATAATGAATAATCACGCTGCAGTAAAACATCAGGCTGAAGCCCATTTGCTGGAGGCCGCTAATGAATTCCAAAAATGCATGCAGTGCGGCAAATGCCGATCCGTCTGTCCTGTATTCAAAGAAATGGGCAATGAACTCTATGTTGCCCGCGGTAAAAATAAACTGGCCGAAAAACTTGTTTCAGGTGATCTTCAGATCACCGAAAGAGTAAAAGATGCAATAAATGAATGCCTCAACTGTAAAACCTGTTCCGCCAACTGCCCTGCCGGAGTAAGCCCCGAACATGTCGTCCTGAGACTTCGCTGGTATATCACGACACAGGAAGGCCTGGGATTTTTCAAGGCCCTGATATTCAGACAACTGGTCTGGCGTAAATGGCCGATCACCATTGGAGCCATGCTCATAGGCGTAGCTCAACGAGTTCTGTTTGGAATAGGTCCCAAAAATCCGGTGCGGCACCTCTTCCCTCTATTTGGATTTTCCAAAAGAAGGTTTTTTCCAGAAATGGCCCTCAGGAGTGCACAGAGCCAATATCCCGAAGTAATTCCTCCGAAAAAAGGTCCTGCAAAAGGGCGAATCGGATATTTTACCGGCTGTGCCGGCAACCTGATCTACACCAATGTGGTGAAGTCAGTTGTCGATATCCTTACCGGCTACGGGTATGAAGTCGTTATCCCCAAAAAGCAAAAGTGTAATGGCACTCCAGTGCTTGCCAATGGTGATTATGATGGGGCCAAAATGCTTATGGAACATAATTTCGATCTGTTCCAGCGTTATGACCTCGATGCAATAGTTGTTGCCTGTTCATCCTGTGGCATGGCCCTTAAAAAAGAAATCAAAATCTTTATTGAGGATAGCCGGGAACTCCAGGCTTTCACCAATAAAGTCTATGATATTAATGAGTTTATTGAAAAGAATATCGACATAAAAGAAGAGGAGCTGGGGCGGTTACCTTACAAAGTATCCTATCACGATCCCTGCCATATGGTTCGCGGCCAAAGTATCAGTGCACAACCTAGAAAACTGCTGAAAATGATCCCCGGTGTTGAGTTTAAAGAGATGAAGGATGCCGCTGTTTGTTGCGGAAGTGCCGGAAGTTATTGTATTACCCACTACGACACTTCAATTAAAATCAACAACCACAAAGTGAAAAATATTCAGGATGCGGATGTTGAGTATGTAGCAACCGGTTGCCCCACCTGTGTCATGCACATCCAGGACAACCTGTTGCAGCATGAATCTGACGAGAAAGTCCGATTTGTTGTTGAAATGCTAGCCGATTCTTTACGCGCTGCCAAAACTATTTAATTTTTGAACTCTGCGGGTTGCAATGGAAACGGGACGGGTTCAGCCCCCACCGCACTCTGCATCAAAAGGGTACTTTGAAAATTGACTTTTCAAAGTACCCTTTGTAGTATATTTCTCCAGTATTTCATTCCGGCTCATTTGACCGCCAACCTCAAGCTGTCCTTTCTCTCACCAGTTACTGTAATATAATAAACTCGTTAAAACCTAAATTATGGAAAACTCGACCCATCTTCCCGGAAAAGATCTTTCTCTGGAAGAAACCATAGAAAAAGCAACAACATTACTCAAGGATATGGGTCTTGAAACTGAAGCGGTAAGCTGGCTTAATCCCACACCAAATTGCTGGTCTGTCCATATCCAGTCAATTTCCTGCCCTCACCTCTATACCAATGGTAAAGGGACTTCTCGTCTTGCAGCCCTTGCCAGCGGTCTAGGAGAATTTTTTGAACGTCTCTCCACTAACTTTTTCTTTTCGGATTATTGCATAGATGAAAATGAAGGTGAAAAACCTTTTGTTTTTTATCCAGATGAAAAATGGTTTCCTGCCTGTAAAGATGGCGCCATTCCACAATATGACCAGCATCGAACCGAACTGCTGAATAAAGATTTACGCACTTTTTATGATCCGGAAGGCGAACTCACTTTTGAACATCTCTGTGATAACAATACCAACGCCAATGATAGAGGTATCTGCGCTCTGCCTTTTTCATCACTTGCAGATGACACCGTTACATATTTCCCTGTCAGCCTGCTGAATAACTTATATGTCAGCAATGGCATGGCAGCCGGCAATTCGCCTTCCGAATGCTGCTCTCAGGCTCTATCTGAAATTTTAGAAAGATATGTTAAAAATATTATAATCTCCGAGGGCATATGCCTTCCCGATGTTCCCTCTTCCTGCCTGGGAAGCTATCCACAGCTCTGTTCTATCCTCGATACGCTGAGCGAACAAGGGTTATCTGTACAGGTCAAAGATGCCTCTCTGGGCGGACAGTTTCCCGTTATTTCTGTTCTTCTTTCAGATTACAATAGCGGTGGCGTCTTTGCAGCTTTTGGAGCAAATTGTCGCTTCGAAACGGCTATTGAGCGTACATTGACAGAACTGCTGCAGGGACGGAGTCTGGATCGTCTTCGCAATTTTCAACCGCCAATCCACGATATCAACCAGGTGGCAGATCCCTTTAATCTCGAAAGCCATTTCATCGATTCAGACGGTCTGCTCTCATGGACTATGTTTAAAGACAAAGCTGACTTTGAATTTTCACCCTGGGATTTTGATGGAACTACGGAACAGGAATTTGACAGATTGCGATGTATTATTTCCGACAAAGGTTTTAACATCTATCGAGCGGAGTATATGCACTGCGGCATGTACACATGTCGCATACTTGTTCCCGGCATGTCTGAAATTTACCCTGTAGATGACCTGGTATGGAACAATAAAGGGACAGGTGCTCTGTTGCGCCCCTACTTGTTGCAGCTACCGAAGATGCCCCCTGTTGAAATGAATGTGTTTCTAGACCTGCTTGATAGTCTGGGGCTCAGTGATCAGCTGTTATTTTCCCATACAATCGGCATTCTCTTTGATGAATATTCAAACTGGGCGACTCTTAGAATCGGCGAAATGAAGGCTCTTCTCCATCTAGCCCTAAAGCACAAAGAAGAAGCACTCGAGTGGTGCAACTGGTGTGTGGAAAATTCTCCATTGCCTACTAAAAGAAAACGTCTCTTCCGATTACTGCAGACACTGCTCAATTTTCAGCTTACTGGAGATACTATCTCCGACTATAGCAGGAGTTTACGGCAATTCTACAAGGAAAAAGAGCTTGACGAGGCGGAATTGATTTTAAATGGGACAATCAGCTTCCCCGGCCTCGACTTCGGCAGGACCTGGCAGGAGGTTTCTTCAGAGCAGAAGAAACTGTTGGATATCTATAAGCGAATCAACAGCCTGAAGGCGACTGTCACAGCTCAAGAAGATTGAATAAAAATACAGGGGATGAGCCAAAGTCAGCCCATCCCCTGATCATTATGAACATTCAAGAATCAACTTCCAAGGACGGCTACGGCTTCCCTCGCAATTGCCAGTTCTTCATTAGTAGGAATACCCCAGATCAGCACCCGACTTTCCTGTGCACTAAGAAGTGTCGGTTTTTTAATCCGTTGGTTATTGACCTCAAGATCCATGACAATACCAAAAGGCTCAAGTCCCCGCAGGGTCATTTCTCGAACGATTTCATCGTTTTCGCCAATACCCGCAGTGAATATTATGGCATCCACCCTTCCCAGGACTGCCATAAAGGCTCCGACATATTTTTTATTTCGATACGTCTGCACATCAAGTGCTAATTTCGCTCTTTCATTACCGCCTTCAATTGCCTCATGGATGTCGCGCATATCATTGAGACCGCACAATCCTTTCAGGCCTGAATCCTTATTGAGCATTTCATCAATCGCCTCAATATCCATATCGCAGTTTCTGGCTAAAAAAGAGTGGATTGCCGGATCGACATCCCCGCTCCTGGTTCCCATCACAAGGCCCTCAAGCGGGGTGAGGCCAAGAGTCGTATCGACACTTTTACCTTTTTTAACGGCTGTCATCGAGCAGCCGTTCCCGAGGTGAATGGAAATCAAATTGATTTCCTCGAGAGGCTTCCCCATGAGACGGGCACATTCGGTAGCCACAAACTTATGGGAAGTACCATGAAAACCATACCGACGAATCCGCTGCTGTTCGTACAATTCGTACGGAAGAGCGTAATGGTAGGCGTGGGGGGGGATCGTCTGATGGAAAGCTGTATCAAATATCGCGACCTGTGGAACTCCGGCAAATAATTCCTGTGCCACCCGAATCCCGTCTAGATTAGCGGGATTATGCAGCGGCGCCAGGGGAATGTTTTTTTCGATCGCGGCCATTACATCTGCCGTGAGCAGAGTTGGTTTATGAAAATCTTCACCACCATGCACGACGCGATGACCGATGGCATCAATATCGCCACGATCAACGATCACACCCTGCTTGGGATCGGAAAGGATTTCAACTGCACTTCGCATTCCGCTCTTGTGATCGGGAACAGCTGCCGTTTTCTTGACTACCAGCTCATCCTTGCAACCGGGCTTAAGCGTGCATTTAATCAGTCCCTCGGTTTCCCCTATTCTTTCGACAAGTCCGGATGCCAAAACAGATTCATCGGACATATCGAGAAGCTGGAATTTTATCGACGAACTCCCCGAGTTGATAACGAGTATTTTCATTGTTCTTCTCAATCCTTGTTGTACTGCTTATTTCGCCGTGAGTAATTCTCGCAGGAAGTAAACTGAATAATAAATAAGTATCAGGTTGGTAAATATTATAACTGTTCACCGGGAATAGTAAAATGCTCCTATAACCCTGGATCTGTAAACGTTCATCAGCATTGTATAGAAGGTACTTAACCTGTCGATAAGAAGAGGGCAACAATTAATTCCAGCTGCTCCTTAGCGGAAGAAATGGTTTTTTAATCTACCATAACTTTAACATACTCTAACTGCTGTAAGTTATTCTATTTATAGACACAATGACAATTTAAGGACAGTATTTCAGCTATATATTCTTTATAGTGATATATTAATTCATTAATCCTGAGACAGCAGGAGGGACATTTGTGCATTGGTCATACCATTAATTTCAGTGGGGTCTGACGGTCTACTGCGCAATTCACGAGACAGCTGAAAATCTTCATGCATTATGAAAGGATTTTTTGTGGAGTGATTACGACACTCCATTCTCCTGAAGTCGCAGCAATACTTCCACAAGCCTGTCCATTTCAATGGGTTTTGCCAGATAGTCGTCCATACCGACTGCGATAAATCGTTCACGGTCACCCTTCATCGCATGAGCGGTAAGCGCAATGATCGGAACTTTAGAGTTCTTATTCATAGCCGTTGCACGAATCGCTCTGGTGGTTTCCACCCCATCCAGTTCAGGCATCTGTATATCCATAAAGATATAGTCAAACTCTGCTTTTTGTATTATTTGCAATGCTTCAAGTCCATTAGACGCGAGGTGTATTTCATGACCTATTTTACGTAATATTGACGAGATAACCATGGCATTGATTCTTTCATCTTCAACGATCAATATTCGTTTCGCTGTCATTGAAACTGATTGTTTCGAATAATATATCAATGGTTTTGTGCCAATATCCCTTACAAGTCCTGCCTCTACATCAAAACATACGACTGTCCCCTGATTGACAATACTTTGCAATTCAATTTTGCCCCCCATCACTTCAACCAGTTTTTTGACAATGCTCAAACCAAGCCCGGTTCCTCCGTATCTGCGCCGAAAGCTTCCGTCACCCTGAACAAATGGTTCAAACAACCGGTTTATTATCTTTTCGGGAACGCCTCTTCCCGTATCTCGGATTTTAAAATGAAGGACAATGTGGCCATCAGGCAAAAGAGAATCGCTACTCAATTCAATATTAACTTTTCCATGGTCAGTGAATTTTACAGCATTGCCGACAAGGTTAAAAAGGATTTGCTTCAGACGAGACTCGTCCGCCAAAACAACTGATGGCACACTCTCCTCAATTGAATAGTCTATCATGACTTTTTCTCTGTCAATAAGGCTCCCAAAAGATTCAACAACCGATTTCAGCAGGGGTTCCAGTGGCAGGGCCTTATTTATCAGTTCAATTTTTCCAGCCTCGATTTTAGAAAAATCGAGTATATCACTAATGAGGTTCAATAAACTTTTTCCGGAACTGAGAGCTGTCTCTACATACTTTTTCTGTGTCTGGTTCAGGGGAGTATCTTTCATGAGCTGTAGAATTCCCAACACCCCATTCATAGGAGTCCTGATTTCATGACTCATATTGGCCAGAAACTCCGACTTAGTCTGGCTCGCGGCAAGGGCAATTTCTTTCGCCAGCTCAAGTTCCTTTTGCTCCCTGACCCGCTTGGTTGAATCCCTAATCACACCGGTTAATCCCTTCAGAGAGCCATCTTTGTCCCACATGGCGGTAGTTAAGATCTCCACCCAAATGACAGCACCATCTTTTCGTAAACATTCAAACTCAAAAAACCTTGAAGGTATTTCTTTTTTATTTTTGACCAGAGACGCCATCATCCTGCGCAGGCCGTTATATTTTTTTTGATATTTAGGCGTCATATGTATATTAATCGGCATCGACAAAAACTCATCCTGGGTATATCCGGATAACGCCAGCACAGATGGAGATACATACGTTGGATTAAATTCGAGATCCGATACCCAGAGAACATCCCTGATATTTTCCACGAGGAGCCGAAAACGCTTGTCACTTTCTTCAAGCGCTTTTTGAATTGCAAGTTCCTTGGTGACATCGCGGCCGGTTCCGACCGTTCCTATTAAATTTCCATTTTCATTGAAGAGTGGTGCTTTCTGCACATCCAGTGCCAAATATTCTCCACGAACCAGTCCATCTTCCAGAAATCTCCCAGGTTTTCGATTTTTCTCTACTACTGCATCGGAATCGACACAAATTTCTCCGAAAGTATGTTCTTGTCCTTCCGACCGCTCGCGGGAAGCAAAGTAGAGATCCTTTTTACCGATAGGACTTTCGCCGCTTTTACACATCAACAACTTTTCACAGATGGCTTTGTTGGCAAAAATATACCTGTTCTCCAGATCTTTCGCCCAAATCATATCAGGAACCGTATTGGCCATCAGCTTCATCATTATATACATTTCCTGGTATCGAGCTTCGCTTTCCTGAAGAGCAACTTCCGCCTTTTTTCGGTCAGTAATGTCAGTAAAAACTGTATATATGGTTGACCGACCCTGATAAGTGATCTTCCTGGCTGACAACAACACATTTCTTTTTACCTGAGCGGCAGTCAGCAGTTCGGTTTCAAACTCAACAACGCGCCCATTCTCTGCCAATAACTGAATAAATTGCTTCATTTGACTGAAACTTACCCAAAAGTCTGCAGCTTTCCTTCCCTGTGCCTGTTGGACAGGGATCGAAAAATAGTCAGCGGCATAATTATTTATGTATACCACTGCGCCATCATCCTCATCAACAAGCACTATTGGAAACATGGCAGTGTCAATTAAAACATCGATTGATGATTCGGGATTATGCAGCCGGGTTCGCTCTTTGTCCATATCAGCGAGCCGGGACCGAAGATTCTCTACTTCAGTCAGTAGTTCGTCTCTTTCTTTTTGATTAACACTGGTATTATCCATATTGTCTGCTTCAGTTGAGTTTGATCATATTTCGACCTTGTCAGCATTTGCCCGTATTTCTCATCAGTTCAGGCGGCGTCAACTTCAAAGTTTTTGGTAGTGAACCATAGTAGGCTATGTTCACTGGCAAAATACTGCCGAAGATGGCGCCGCATGGACTGACCTTTGGTCAACATTGGGTTGATTTAAAGAAAAATTCAAGGAATGCCGAACATACTGAAAAGACAAGTAAATTCTGAAAATCAACACAATGTTCATGAGAAATGCGGGGTAGCGCCCTAAAAATTTCATGGCGTTGTAGACACATTCAAAAGAGAAGCGGTTCAGCTTTTCGTAACTCTGCAAGGGCATAGTGTTGGCCTCGCCAGATTATCCCTCCGTTTGTCAAGGTTACAAAAACTGCTTTTACAATGATATAGCAGGATATATAGGGTGTAATTAAACATCCCGGAAAATACCATGTACTCATCTCCTGCTTCTGCAATCCCTTGAAAAAAGTAGCGAGCCGTATGGCCAGTGTTAAAAGACAAATTGTTCGAACAGATAGATCTCCAAATATTATGCCCCAAACCGGAAAAATAGTTGGCACAATAATGGCAAATAGCAGTATAGGGATCAGCAGGACGCGATAATGCACTAAAGAAAACATATTTTTCTCCAATCCCTTAATCATTGCGCCAACTGAATCATACCACGGAACTGCAACAAAATCATAGGCAAGCAGACAATCCTGGGAAAAACCGTGCTGTTTTACTGATTTGCCAAGCATCACATCGTCGACGGGATGCATCCTGATTCCTTCATGTCCTCCAATCTTCCTGTAAACCGATTTTTTCACCATATTAAAGGCACCGATTCCGACAAAATAGCGATTACTGCCTTTTTTCACCATCCAGGGTCTGAAAAGAACCAAGAGGCTCATTCCCGCATCAAGAATCAGACTGTTGAGCAGCCAGCCACGCGTCATGTTTTTGAAAACCATTGTAAGGTGATCCAATCCGTTCGTCGTCATATAACTGACTGCTCTGGTTATCGTTGTTTTCTCCAGGATGACATCTGCATCGGTAAAAACTAGATATTCTCCTTTTGCTAACTTTGAGCCGACGGCAAGGGCGTGACTTTTGCCCATCCAGCCATGGGGAAGTTCAGTAACTTCATGGACGTTGAGTCTTGGAAAACGATCCTGCAGCTTCGCCAGCACAGCAGCAGTATTATCGGTGGAACGATCATTGACGACAATAATATCCAGATTTTTATAATCTTGATCGAGGAGCGACAGTATAGATTTTTCAATATTTTTCTCTTCATTGCAGGCAGGTACAATTATTGTCACCAGGAGACCGGTCATACTATCACCCTTCTCCATGTTTCGAAGGTTTTTCATTTTCTTCATTCCTATTGCAAGGGTAACTGAAGAAATGGTAACTAAGAAGAGTGCGATTATTGATAAGATCAAAAAAAATATCATATGAAACTCCTAAGGCTCATTTGAAAGAGTTAAAATCTTTTCATCCCGGCAATCTGGTCGTGCACGATGGCTAAGTAAAAAACTTCATATGCGAGGCGCGCAAAATTTCTATCATTTCGGCGTACTAGAGTACGTCGTAATGATAGCAATTTTGCTGCAACGACGCAGATGAAGAGTTTTTACGACGCCATCAATGTTTACGTATTTTCAAGACAAAACACTGGCAATAATCAACAGAGATGGTAAATAAAAGTTCTCGGCAGTCCTCTCTCACTCAAGTCAGATAGACAGATAGATAGTAGTGCCCTCAGATAAGAGTATTTCCTCTTCCAAAATTTTGATTATACAAGACTGTGCGAAAACAAGAGAGATTACTCTCCTTTGTATAGTCCTCTTTGGAACATACTCGCTGAACAATTAAATTTGCACATACTGAAGACGAGTAAATGAAAAGCAATCTCCTTTTAATAAAATTAATTTATCATGCGAAAAAATTCTTCGCACAGTTAAGGCCCTGATAAAATGAACACAAAAGATTACCGCGAGATCCCATACAATTTCACATCGGCTGATGATAAACTTATTATCAATTTGCTTTTTGGATCCGAAGTGTGGGACGACCTGGAAGAACTGAGAAGCCAGAGAATCACCGGCAGATCGGCAAGACTTGTCATGCGCTTTATGGGTGATCTTTTTATCCTTCGCAGAAATCCCTTTCTCTATCAGGAACTTATAGACTCCAAGCTAAGAAGACATAAATTTTTCAGGACAGCCGGGGAAGATCTGACCATCATCGAACAGGCTGCCAAAATAGTACGGGTCGGCACCGAACGTAGTGCTAAAGTACTTCGCCTGGTCGCTCTCTGCCATGATCGACTGGGGAAACTGAAAAAAGAAATCACCGAGGCAGCCGGCCATCGTAACCAGATACATAAAAAGCTGGATCCAATTATCGGTAAAGAAAATATCCGCTTTGACCCTTTTACCCTTATCAGCCATGCAACAGATGCAACCGACTGGCGTCTTTTTCTTCCTGTTGCCGTCCTGAGACCCTCCAGAGAGGAACAAGTCCCTACCCTGATTAAGGCTGTCGGGGAACTTGGACTAAAAATTATCCCCAGAGGCGGAGGAACAGGGTTAACAGGCGGATCCGTCCCTGTCACCAACAACTGTGTCATAATCAATACCGAAAAACTGACCAGGATTCATAATATTGAATTCAAAGACTTTCCTCACCTGGGAAAAGGCATCAAAATTCCGGTTCTGAAGGTTGAGGCCGGGGTCGTCACTTCTAATGCCATGGCCCATGTAGCAGGTAACAATCTTGTTTTTGCCACCGACCCGACCAGCGCCTGGGCATCGACCATTGGAGGAAACATTGCTGAGAATGCCGGTGGGAAAACAGCGGTTCTCTGGGGTACGGCAATCGACAATATCCTGTCTTACACCATCGCTATGCCGGGGCAGGATCTTCTTACGGTACAACGCATCAATCACCCGATGCGTAAAATCCTTCCCGATGACATCCTTGATTTCGAGGTTATTGACAGCCAAAAGAAGGTTCTGCGCAAGGTCACACTGACCGGCACCGACATCCGCAAGAAAGGTTTATGGAAAGATATTACCAACAAGGCCCTGAAGGGGCTCCCCGGCTTTCAAAAAGAAGGGACCGACGGAGTCATAACTTCAGGAGAGTTTGTCCTGTACAAGGCTTACGAAAAAAAGATCACCTTCTGTCTTGAATTTTTCGGAGAAGATATGGACGAAGCCAGCCGGGTTATCGTCGAAATTTCCGAAGAATTTGTCAATGAAGGCAAGGAAGCCCTGATGGCCCTGGAGCACTTTGATGAGGAATATATCCGGGCAATCAAATATAAATTCAAGGCGGCTAGAAGTACTCACCCTAAAGCTGTTTTGCTCATTGATATGGTTGGCCATACTTCCGAACAGGTTTTAAACGGGAAGAAACGTTTGGAAAAGCTGCTTGAACCATATAAAAATACCGAATTATTTACCGCACAGGATTCTGATGAGGCCGCTCGTTTTTGGCGCGACCGTAAGAGACTCGGAGCAATCTCCGCCCGCACAAATGCTTTCAAACTCAACGAAGACATCGTCCTGCCGCTCGCTGCGCTTGCTGAATTCGCCCGATTTGCCGACGAATATAACATAGAAGAAGATCTCTATAATAAAGAGCAGTTTATCCATTCGATAACCGAATACCTGCAGACCGCAGAACCGATTGAAGATCCGGACTGGCTGGAAGCAAAAATTCCCAAGGCCAACGAGCTCTGCACCGAAACTTTGGAAAAACTCGCTTTGCGCAGCATGGAGTCTGTTCGTCACGAAACTCACATCAAAAAGTTGATGATCGACCTGCTTGAGCTCTTTAGCGGCTATAAAAACGTCAGTGCGAATATCGAGAGAATCCACCAGGAAGTTCGCTCAAAAAGGATTGTCATCGCCACTCATATGCACGCCGGAGATGGAAATATCCATGTGAATATTCCTGTATTCTCTAACGATAGGGTAATGATGAAAAGGGCCGAAAAAACCGCAGAAGACGTTATGGCCAAAGCGGTTCAGCTCGGTGGTGTGGTCAGCGGTGAACACGGAATCGGCATCACCAAGATGAAGTTTTTGGAAGCGAGGCGTCTGCAGGAGCTGCAAGCATACAGAAAAGAGGTGGACCCAGACGCCATTATGAATCCGGGCATGCTCAGCGACCCGGCTATTATCGATAAGGTATACACCCCTTCCTTTAACCTTCTTGAGCTGGAGGCAAAGATCCTTCAGTATGGATCCCTTGCGCAGCTTTCCTCAATGATTTCGAAGTGCATTCGCTGTGGAAAATGTATGCCGGATTGCTGTGTATATCATCCGGGAAGCAACATTTTCTTTCACCCAAGAAATAAAAATATGGTAATCGGTTCATTGATTGAAGCCCTGCTGTACGATATGCAGCGCTCCCATCTGCCGCGATTCAACCAGTTGAAAAATCTTGAAGAAATCGCTGACCATTGCACTATGTGCAGAAAATGTCTCACCCCGTGTCCTGTCGATATAGATACAGCGGAAGTTTCACTTCTGGAACGGGAAATTCTCAGTGATCTTGGATACAAACACACTGCACCCGCCACCGGCCTATCTCTTATGTACCTGCAGAACAGAGACAGAACAGTCAACAGCATTTTTCGAAAGGGAGTTCTGGAATGGGGTGGTTCGATCCAGCGCCTCGGGGTCAAAGCATTTAAAAAAGCACCCCCTGCCATAACGGAGAGCGAATGGCGCCCACTGAACATGCTGAGATCACCGATGATACCGGCATCTCCCACTTCCCTTGGCTCAATGCTGCCCCAGTGCACGGAACGCGAGGCCTTGATGATTAAACCGGAGGGTGAGATCAACAAGACAGTATTCTATTTTCCAGGCTGTGGTTCTGAAAGACTCTATTCTTCTATCGGGATGGCGGCTATCTACCTGCTGCTTAAAAACAATATCCGCGTTGTTTTGCCGCCCCCTTATCTCTGCTGCGGTTTTCCCGCCAAGGTCAATGCCAAAAAGAAGATGGCCGTACAAATATCTTTAAGGGATACGATCATCCTCAGCCAGATCAGAGATATGCTTGGCCACATGGTATTTGACGCTTTTTTAATCAGCTGCGGCACATGTCGTGAATCGCTGAATGAAATAGGCTGCGCTGAAATTTTTGAATGCAATATCAAAGACGTCTCCCAATTTGTTCTGGAGAATACTCAACGAGCCTACGGAGATAAAAGAACAGAATCTGTGCTTTATCACACTCCTTGCCATGATTCCTTTGAGGGTGCGGGGCCCGGTCTGCTCGGCAGATTATTCACCACAGTGAAAAGTGTCCCCAATTGCTGCTCCGAAGCAGGGACCCTGGCCATCTCCAGGCCGGATATTTCTTACGCCATGCTCAAACGAAAAAGAGAATCCATTGCTGACAACATTGACAACAGTGAAAAAACGACAATTATCGCAACAAATTGTCCATCCTGTCTCTCGGGGCTCGGTCGCAACAGTGATTTGAATATTATTCCACAACACATGGCCGTTGTTCTAGCAGAGGCTACTGGAGGTCCTCATTGGCAAAAGGACTTTGCAGCGCTGGTTACTGGAGCTGAGAAAGTGACGTTCTGATTTTGATGATGAGTAAAGGCATGCTAAATAGTCCTAAGAAACGTAAGCTCATGAAGATCGTCTGGGATATTCCGCAAAAACGTATGCCTTTTGTTTTATTTCTGCTTTTCGTTTTTCTACTTTTGCCAACTCCAGGCGATGCAAAAAGCAACAATGCTCTTTCTAACATTACTGAAAAATCCGAAAATTCGGTAGAGCACCCAATTGTGCACGTCCGGGGGGATCTTAACTATCCTCCATATGAATATATCAACAATCAGGGTCAAGCCGATGGTTTTAATGTTGATATTATACGTGCTGTGGCCAAGGCAATGGGGTTCAATATAAAACTGGATCTTGGTCCTTGGGATGAAGTTATCTCGCAGCTGGAAGAGAAGAAAATAGATGCACTTATCGGAATGTTTCGGACTACGGAAAGGAACAAGAAATTTGATTTTTCCATCCCGCATTTTATCGGCTCCTACGCTATATTTGTCAGAGATGATTCCCCAATACAATCTATTAATGATGTTAAAGACAAAAAGATATTAGTTCAATCGAGCGATCTTGGTCATGACTACATCAAAGAAAACAACCTTACCCAACACATTTTAGAAAAAGAGAATTGGTCTGAGGTCCTGAGGTCTTTGGCAAGAGGAGAAGGCGATTGCGCGATTGTTTTACGACTTCAGGGTACACGACTTATTGAAAACCTTTCTATTACTAATGTTAAAGCAGTCGGCCCCCCTATTATTCAAAGTAAGTACTGCCTTGCAGTCACGAAAGGCAACAGCATGCTCCTGGCAAAACTCAATGAAGGATTGAGCATTATTAAAGATACAGGGGAATATGACGAAATCTATACTAAGTGGTTCGGAGTTTACGAGGAAAAATCGGTTTCACTTGCAGGAGTCATCAAGCATTTTCTGTGGATTATCCTTCCACTATTGACTCTGGCTATAATTGGTTTTTTGTGGTTATGGATGCTCAAAAGGCAGGTCCATCTTCGGACGATCACTCTTAACAACGAACTTTTTGAGCGAAAGCGTGCCGAAGATGCACTGAGATCAACAAATGAATTGCTTTCATTGTTTATTAAACACTCTCCTATTTATGCTTTTATCAAAGAAGTAACCCCGTCTGAAAGTCGATTTCTTAATGCAAGTGATAATTACCTGGACATGGTTGGTATATCCGGCTCCGAAATGGCAGGAAAAACAACGCGGGAAATATTTCCAGCTGAATTTGCCGCCAAAACCACCAACTACGACTGGTTAGTGGTTTCGAGTGGTAAGATCATTCGTTACGACGAATATTTTAACGGGCGAAACTACACTTTAATCAAATTCCCGATTTTTCTTGGCGATAAAAAGCTCCTGGCCGGTTATGCCATCGACATCACCGAACGCATGAGGATAGAGGAAGAGCTGCGCAGGAGAGAGAATCAGATGCAAAAGATATTCGAAATTTTGCCCATAGGATTATGGTTTGCCGATAAAAAAGGTCAGTTGCTGCGTGGCAACCCAATGGGTATGAAGATATGGGGAATGGAATCAAATATACCGACTTCTAATTACAATATTTTTAAAGCCTGGCGGCTCCCTTCACGCGAGCCTGTTAAAACAGATGACTGGGCACTGGCCAGAACGATTCGAGAAGGAATCACAATTGTGGATGAACTGCTCGAAATTGAGACCTTCGATGGCAAACGAAAAATTATATTAAATTATTCAACTCCTGTGGTGGATGAGAATGGTGAGTTAGATGGTGCCATAGTGATCAATCTTGACATAAGTGATCGCAAGAATCTTGAGGATAAACTCCTGCAAGCTCAAAAAATGGATTCGATCGGCCGTCTTGCGGGTGGCGTTGCTCATGATTTTAACAACATGCTGGGTGTAATTCTCGGTTATTCTGAGATGGCCCTTGAGCAATTGGGAGAAGATCAGTTAATCAGCTCTGCTTTACAGGAGATCAGAAGAGCCGCTCAACGCTCGGCTGATCTCACCAGACAACTTCTTGCTTTTGCACGCAAACAGACTGTAACCCCCCGAGTACTCGACTTGAACAAGACCGTCGAGAACATGCTCAATATGCTGCAGCGACTCATCGGTGAGGATATCGATCTGGCCTGGATCCCAGGTAATGATGTGGGATTTATTAAAATCGATCCATCCCAGATAGACCAGATAATGGCTAATCTCTGTGTTAATGCTAAAGACGCTATTGCCTCTAAAGGAAAAATCACGATAGAGACAAGTTTGGTTGCAATAGGTAAAACTTACTTTGCCGAAAATGAAGAAATTGTTCCCGGCGATTATGTGTTGCTGGCTGTTAGTGATAACGGTTGCGGTATGGACCAGAACTCTCTCTCACATTTGTTTGAACCTTTTTTCACTACAAAAGAAACAGGGAATGGTACCGGTCTGGGGTTGGCTACGACCTATGGCATCATCAAACAAAATAATGGTTTCATTAATGTCTACAGCGAACCGGAAGCAGGGACAACGTTTAAAATTTACCTGCCATGTTGTAAGGCCCATGAGGATAAAACGCCAGATATCTCCTCCTCAAAATCAACCATTTCGGGCAACGAAACTATACTGCTGGTGGAAGACGAACCTATGATTCTCGAACTGGCGGCAAAAATGCTTAATAGTCTGGGATACGAGGTACTTATAGCCAATTCTCCCGGGGAGGCTATCAGGCAGGCACGTAACCATAACGGCGAGATTGATCTGTTAATGACCGATGTGGTTATGCCCGAAATGAATGGCCGCGATCTGGCCTCAAACCTGTTAATTGCACATCCTAACCTTAAACACCTGTTTATGTCCGGCTATACAGCAAATGTCATTGCTCACCATGGCGTTCTTGATGAAGGGGTAAATTTTATCCAAAAGCCATTTACCTTAAAGGATCTTTCCACTAAAGTCAGAACTGTGCTCGACGAAGACTAGCCGGGCTTAGATGCACCCACTGGTCAGCCTTTCTTGAAAACGCTGAACAATTTATCTAAACCTGTCTTTTCGAGCTTGGAAACGCTCTCGAGTTCACCGGCATCAAGCCATATTCCTTCACACTCCGAGCATTTATCGATCATTACATCGTTATATGAAATTTCAACTAATTCCATTCCACATTTAGGACACCTCATGTGGTGCAGCTCTTTCAGTTTTTGCTTCTCTCCTGCATCCATTTTCTGAGACATTTCTGTCTTGTTCTTTTGCATTCTTTCAAATTCTTTACGGGCGATGAACTCCTGTTCCTGATCAGTAGGTTTCACTGGCATGTTCTTTCTCCTTTGTTTGGGTTAATTTCCATTAATCCTTAATCAGTTGAAAATCTAATTACCAATGGATGAAATGCCACACCAAGCCACCAAAAAACCTCACCTGTCTGAATTCTTATGTCGCCATCAATAAAAATGGGCCGGGAAATGGAGGTACTCTCCACTTCCCGACCCATTTTTTAGAGAATAATAATAATTCAGGTTACAATTTTTTCGTAATATCTTTTCAGATCATTATTTAGAAAGTTCTGAATTTTAGACAAACTTCTGCCATAACCTCCCCACAGATCACTCACTTTCAGCCCTTGCAGATTTTCTTTAATCTTAGCTTCCATTTTTCGCCAGAGATTCTTACGGTAATCATTGCTAAGTTGAACCAAGTCCTCCCCGTTAATCATCGCTTTTCTGCGTTGTTGCTTAAAGGCAATCTTGCTAAAGCTAAGAAAACCTATCACCAGCGTACCAGCAGCCAGTAAGCCGGGGATGATCAGGTTGGCTATAGAAAACGTGCTGTTCCTGATTGAGGTAATGAGAGTATCTTCCGGAAAAGAGAAGAGCGCATTGAGCAAAACATCACCGAAAAAAAACAGCAGGATCGCAACGGAGATTGTGGCTTTGGAATATTTCCAAAAAACTTTACTGGCGCGTCTGATAAATTCACTCACCGCCTCTGCGACAATCTGTAATTCGTTCACTTGGCGGTCAATATCCTCCAGAATATGACCAATACGAAATCCCGGTGCTCTTTTTATCTTTTCGATAAGTTCCTCTCGTTCCTGCGGCCAGCCTTCGGCCACCGTGCTTGGATCAACGACGGAGGGAGAATAAGTAAGGTAAATATGCGGAATATCCTTACGTCCGGTCATCTGCGACATGTTCCAGCAGAGCGTACCGTAAGATCTGGTGAAATCACTTAAATGATCACACTCGTCAATCCTGCTCATGACAAAGACAATTCGATGTTCGCCGGATTTCTCAGGCAATGTATTACGAATAACATTATAAGATTCTTTAATAGTGCCGGCCTTATGAGAATCAAACATCAGGACAATGAGGTCAGCCATCTTGGCAAATTCGCCAAGCACTTTCATATAGTCGTAACCCCGGTCTTTTTCACTGGTAGCGTCAATCATGCCCGGACTATCAATGATTGCCATATCCTCAAGCATCGGGCTTGTGACCTGCTTCATGCAGATATGAGATATTAATTTTTCGCCGAATCCCCTGAAATGCTGGAATGGCATCTTTTCATCATTGACAAGTGTAGAGCCTGGAGTTTCCACATTATCCAATCCGGGATCAGAGGTAATGATGGTAAAAGAGTCATCAGTAGGAGCCTGGCCTGTGCGCTGAATGTTCTGCCCCACAAGTTCATTTATGAGAGTCGATTTCCCTGATGAGTAATTACCGATAATGAGAACAATCGGCTTCCATTTCAAGGCTGCATTAATCCCGCCAAAGTCCATTTTGTAACGGGCAAACAGCGGTTCAAGTTTTTTCTTCACCTTGGTCTGTAATTGCTTTTGCAGTTCTTTTTCGTTCATCGCATAACCCAGTTGTTAATTAATCTGACAAGCACGATTTTTGGAATAGTTTCCCATAGTACCCGAACTTACTAAAACTCTCGAACATTTATTGCTCTTCATATAACAGAAAATGATAGGCAAGATTGAAACATGTTCGATATCCAGTAAAAAATCGAACAATTTATGCGAAATGGAAAAATTTTAACCAATTTCCATTAAGTTGGATGCATGGGTATTATTTGCCATTTACAATGTAACAAAACAACAATTTATAGTTCCTGAGTACAGGAAAACAATCGAAGAGTTTCAATGCAAACATTATTTTGCAATTCTAATAGTAAGAGCTGTTACAATGCCCCACACCCAGTTGAAAAAAACAACCAAAAAGGGAGTTAAAAGACCAAGCTCGATGCCACCAATCCCTTTACCTGCCTGTACAGGAAAAACATAAAACAGTTGCATTGCAGTCGGCGCCAGACTGAGTACAAATCCCTGCAACAGAGGTTTAGATCGCAACATAGGTAAGATAAAGAGTAGGCCCCAGATGCCGCCCCAGACGATTCTTGGATAGAGCCAGGCTGCCGATAAATGCGGCGCTATTGCTACTCCGAGTTGTCTGGAAATGCCCATATCTCCAAAAAACCAGACGGTTATGCTGTTAACTAATGCACCTAGACAACCTGCAGCAAAACAGATTAATAATTTTTTCATTTGTTGATCCTTTTTCTTAAATTGGTTTGTCCCGGGTCCCATACGATGCATGGGAATTGTTGCATGATGCGTTGCACCCCAAAAACGTTGTCATCGAATTCAGTATTGCAAAGATAACCCAACACCTACCTCTTGTATATTTACTACCCTCGAAAGAGCGATTTTTGATTGCAGATCAGTACAGTGACAGGCATGGATCTGCTTTAAATTCAATTTGTCGATATAGTCCAAAGTACCCTGCATTTGCGCGGGAGATGGTTGCTGTAAATGAAGTCCACCGAGAACATCATGAACCCGTGTTTCGTTACATATTTCTTTTGCATACTCAATTATATTGCAAATACCTGCATGGGAACATCCGGTGATGATGACCAGGCCTTTGTCGGATTTATAAGCGAGAGCTGAGTCCTCTATCACCCAGTCTTCTTCATCTGAACCGTCTTTTTTACCGAATTTAAGAATCGATTCGAATTCGTTTTTCCTCGGGATTTGTCCTAAGAAAACCAGTCGATCCGTCAACCACATGGGTTTATCAGTCAATTCCAGCCGAAAGTGCCTGGCTAATTTTTCTTTTGAGAGCAAGGATCCAAGTTCACCAAAGTTTTCGTCAATCACACTGACAAATGTTTGACTATGGGCAACAAGGGTCGGTTTTGAGCAAGACAAACCTGCTGATTTCAGCTCGGCATAATACCTGACGAGAGGATCCAGCCCCCATGTGTGATCCATATGGCTGTGCGATAAGACAAGAAAATCCAGATGGCTGAGATCCAAGCCCATCTTTTGACTATTTCTTATAAATATATCAGAATATCCGGTGTCGAACAGAATGCGTCGTTCGGCGTCTTCGATTAATAAGGAAAATCCTGGCTCAGCCAGGAAATACCTGTCTATTAAGGTGTTGTTGTCTACCAGTACATGTATTTTCATATCATTGATTCCAGTATAAATAATATATTCGAAAACTTATCTGGCGCACTGGATTCCATGCGTTGCATGGGATCCTATTATAGAATGCGTTGCATCCCTTTGTATTTCAACTCCTATTAGTTCCTGTTAGTGGACTGCGGCCGGCGCAGTCAGGGGAAAGAGAAGTCGCCATGCAGCGCATGGGGACCAGAACCCCCGGAACGACATCATTTTTTTGGGCTTACCGGATTCCGGAATCATGCAAACCATCCACTTGAAAAGGCATACTTAGTAAGCATACCCAAGCACATGGCTACAACCATCAGCCGCAAATATTTTGGATCTATTCTAAATAAACAATGAGAACCACCCCATGCTCCAACAAATTGCCCAACCATCATTAATATACCCAGAAGCCACACCACTTTTCCTGCGAGCAGAAAGACTAACAAGGAAGCAATATTGGTAGAAAAATTCAGGGTTTTAGCGACGGCTGTGGCATCGATCAATCCATGGCCTCTCAAAGCTACACCTGCAAGGGCGAAAAACGAACCGGTTCCAGGACCGAACATTCCATCATACCAGCCTATCGCCGGGACTATAATGTTCTGATATTTGCCTTTTGACATCCGTGCCTCGGTGGGTCCAGGCAAAGGTTGAGGAGCTAGTAAAAAATAAACGGCGATCAACAGAAGGACAGCAGGGATCACGAGAGTCAAAAATTCCGTATTGATAAACTGGACTGCAATTGTGCCGAGTACGGCACCGATAAAAGCCGAAAGCATGAGAAATTTGACATCAACCCAACTGACTCTTCTGTTTCTCAACATCATAAAGGTAGCCGTTGCCGTGCCCATGGTACCTTGCAGTTTATTGGTGCCCAAAGCCGACAATGGAGATATTCCGCTCATCATTAATGCGGGCAGCGCAATGAGCCCGCCTCCTCCTGCCAAAGTATCGACAAATCCGGCAACAAAAGCCGCTAGAAACAAAAAGGACAACAGTTCGATGGGGAAACCTGTGATTTCCACAATTAGCTCCTTGATAGGTTTATAGTCTTGGAATATTTATATGTCTGGTTTTACTGGTTCCCATGCAACACATGGAGACCAGCTCTCCAAATTAATTTTTCTGTAGATCTGTCAGCCAAAGATCGACAGCCTCGCTTACCCCGCCATCATCATTTGAGGCGACGCTTCGAAAAAGTGCTTTTAAAGACGGTGGGCCATTGGCAACCACAAAACCTTGTCCTGCCCAGTGGAGGAGGTCTTCGTCATTATAATCATTGCCGACGGCGCAGATAGTGTTTTGCTGCAAGCCGATGGATTCCGAGAGCCATTTGACAGCCTGACTTTTGGAAACGGTTGGGGCAAAAATCTCGATCCAGATTGATTTCCCATCGAGAGGCGACGTGGCTTTAATGACGCTGCACTGTTCGAGGGCAACTGCAACCCTGGCAGCAACTTCATGTCCTGTCTCATCGGAAACTATGCAGAGGACCTGGGTTGCTCCGCCAAAAGTGTCCAGCGTTTCAGCAGACAATAGAGTAGCAAAATCGCCGTACATCTTTAGTCGCCTTTGAAAATCAGGGTTATTGGTGCCGTTGTGGCTGTAGAGGAAATGTGCGGTATCCGGTACCGGTTGATGTATCATATAATCAAGTCCGGAGAGTTCAAGATATTCGGAGGCACAGCGCACATCTTTCGGACTGAGTGAGAAACTTTTCAGGATTGTATTGCCTTGAAAATCCATGATCCCCGCTCCGGTCGAAAAAATCACGTAATCAACGGGGAGTCTGCTGGTTTGATCGGAGTAGCCCAATTCTTCCATGAGCAGATTAAAGGAATAGTTGGATCTTCCCGTAGCGATAGCGACCAGAAACCCATCTTCACGCAGTCGGGAAAGTGCGGTCAGGTCAATCGACGCTATCTGACGATGCGAAGTCAGTAATGTTCCGTCCAGATCAACCACAAACAAACCTTTATGGTTATTGGTGGCACCCTGCTCTTTTGATTGTTTCAAAAAGGCTCCTTCTTTATAAGCAACGCCTGTTCTGTCAGTGTATCGGCCAGGCCGCTGAAACGTTCAATATTCCTCGTCAGTGCCTGGTTAAAGACCTGTTGTTCCGTCACAAGTTTTACTGTTTTTTTCGCCCGGGTTACGGCGGTATAGATCAGCTCCCGGCTGAGGATTCTATTGTCTTCATCGGGCAGGACAACAACCACCTCGTCAAATTCCGAACCCTGGCTTTTATGGATGGTCATGGCAAAGACAGTTTCGCAGTTGGGCAGACGATAGGGCGAATAGCCTCTCAAACCGCCGTCTGACCGTTCGAACCAGACCTTAACCTTTCCTTCAGCCAGATCGGGTAAACAGATGCCGATATCGCCGTTGTAAAGATCCAGACTGTAATCATTTCTTGTTATAAGTACCGGTCTGCCGGGATACCAACTATCAGAACGGCAGTCAAATCCGCGTTGGGCAAGCGATGATTCCACCCTGCGGTTAATCCCTTCGACACCTCGATTGCCAAAATGAATTCCGCACAGAACCTGAAAACTATTGAATACATAAAAGATTTTTTTGACATCGGGGACGGGGGACCGATATACCTCTTCCATATACCGGGCGTACTGTTTGCCGATATAATCGATCAGGTCGGATCGCAGTATTGTGATATTTTTGGCAGTCGCATTCTCTAAAAGCGTCCAGGCTTTTTCACTGTCACCACTGTTGATGCTTTCAGCCAGGCCTTTTATGTTGGCATCGAAACGATAGGTCTTCTTCAATTCGACAGTATTGTCAGGCAGGCTCTGTATAAAATCACCGAGGACCGCACCCGACTCGACCGAGGCGAGCTGATCCTTGTCGCCCAGAAGCAGCAGCCTTGCTTCGGGTTTAAGAGCGTCGATGAGTTTACTCATCATGGCCAGATCCACCATTGAGGCTTCATCCACAACGACTACATCCCAGCCCATCGGGTTTAGTCGGTTATGCCTGAATTGCGGTGAATGTCGTTTAACACCTAGCAGACGATGCAGAGTCATCGCCTGAACCGGTATTGCCGCTTTGATGTGTTCAGGAAACTGCAATCCCTGCACATTCTTGCCTATGGATTCACTGAGACGCATCGCCGCCTTACCGGTGGGCGCGGCAAGTGCCACATCGAGAAGCTGGTCTGCCGACGACAGAATGAGGGCCAGAATTTTAACCACCGTTGTCGTTTTTCCGGTCCCGGGGCCACCGCAAATAATCGTCAATGCTTTCTGCAGTGCGACTTTGGCTGCCTCTTTCTGCCAGTCGGTTCCAGATTCAGAGTCGGCATCAATAAAAGAACTATCGAGCAGTTTATTATGATCATTATCTGGAAAGGCTGTAGACGCCATAGCACTAACCTGTTCAGCCAGCCGGGTTTCATAGTGGAAATATCTGTGCAGATAGAGTCTGCCATTATGGAGCACAAGCGGAGTCTGACCGCCATCGGAAACCAGGTGCACAGTTTCGAGTAGATGTGCATCTGCGCTTGAAACCGGTAAGCAGCTATGTCCTGCCTCATGAGATGAAGTGAGATTTTTAACCAGCTCCTGAAACCTGTCTTTATCGGCACCGATCAGGCGAGACCGGCCAGCCAGAAATTTTGAGAAATAGATATCGAGAAGGCTATATTGTTCCGTCATTCTCACCTCCTAGCACCAAATCCAGTTCCAGGAGTTTTTGGTAATCAGGCAAGGTTGAGTATACCCCGCTGCCTGGGATATCCGGAGACATACCCCGCACAAAGAGGTATCTTACTCCGCCGAAATGCTGTTCATAATGATAATCAGGCAATACATTTTGCAGATGACGATGCAGGACCAAGGTGTAAATCCAATACTGAAGTCCATAATTATGCGATTGCATTGCCGGAACAAGATCGTCGGGGCTATAGTCGGACATTAATTCCCCAAGATAATTGGTCTTATAATCTAGGATATAATATTTACCGTCGTATTCACAGACGAGGTCGACAAAGCCGGTCAAATATCCACGCATCATTTTATAGCCAAGAGGAGCAACCGTCGATTCATCAGCAAGAAGATCGTTAATCCGGTCGGTTGCCAGGCGGCTGAGATGGAAATAAAACCCCATTTCCTTAAGACATCGATTATCGGCCAGCATGGAAAGAGAGTAGCTTCCTGCGGTCAACGGCGTTGCCACCACCAGCTCGAGTAATTTTTTGACATCGACGGATGCCGCTTCCACCCCGTAACGCGTGCATTTCTGCCTGAGCAATACCTCCATTCTTTCACGATCTTCCGGCTCCTCGCGGGCAATAGCAGCAAATGACAGGCTTTCAAGGAGATCATGGATAACATTTCCGAAATTTGGACCTGCCGGTAAGCCGGTCACCGGGATCAGGCGATGGTTATCGATACTCCCGAAAGATCCTGCCGGTTCATGTTCGTGATCATAATCACTGAGCGATGCCATGGCCGAAAAACTGGACATCTGCCAGTCGGTGCGCAGTGACCGACCAGAGGCTTGCATTGGCTGCAGCTCACCCTCCTGCACTTTTTTATGATAGCTCACAACCGATTCATTAAGAGAAACGGGCACATACTCCACGGTGTTTTTTTCCGCCAATTTTATAAAATTTTCCTGCTGTGCCCCATGCTCTAGATTGCCGTCCGGAAAAAGGAGATAGCCAAGGGCGGATGTAAAGGAATCGCCGACACTGCCGGATTGTTTTACATCCGCCCAGCTGACGTAACAGCGGATCTTGGACCTCGTCAAAGCGACATAGAGCAGTCGCAGGTCTTCAGCCTTCTCTTCTTTCTCTGCCTGCTCCCTTCGGGCTTCAAACTGATCGGAACCAAGATCGACCACCGGCTGGTTCGCCTCATCATGGCAGCTTATCTGATATTTTTCATTTTTTATCCGGCAACTGGTGTACCAGAGATAAGGGCAGAAAACCACAGGGTATTCCAATCCCTTGGCGCTATGCATGGTAACTATTCGCACAGCTTCTTCGTCACTTTCGAGGAGCAATTCGGCGTTTTCAGAGCCTTGTTTCCCCTGCATCATCTTTTGCAGCCACTGGAGAATCTGACCTATACCAAGGCCCTCTGTGTTTTCCTGCTCCTCTATGAGCTCCAACAAATGTAGAATATTGGCGATAGTCCGTTCGGCCATCCCGCTGGAAGCAAGTGTGGGCAGGACATTTTCCGTCTCCAAAAACCTTGTCATCATGGTGAGAAACCCCTGCTCCTGCCAAGCCTGATTGTACTGGAGGAAACGACCATGGTACCGGCTCAGACATTCTTCGTCCTGCCACAGATCGTGTAGGTGATGTCCGGTAAAACCAAACCAAGCAAGAGTCATCGCCGTTTTCAACCTTCCCGTTTCTCCCGGTGCGGCAATGGCCTGAAGAAGGAGTAACATCTCCCGGCATTCGTTCGTTTGAAAAACGGAAAGCCTACTCCCCACCACCGCGGGAATTGATGCCTCGGCCAATG
>JBARUR010000261.1:0-7203 GCA_049645845.1 Desulforhopalus sp.
GTTCTCGGACACCGAGATTATTAGGAGTGGACGATAAACTTCTGACCTTTCCATGTGGGACATCTTTGTGGCAGTCCCAGCACTTTCTATCTGTTCTCGGAATGCCTGCATAATCATGATACCTGTCGCTATTTGAAACAATGTTTTGTGTTAATCGGGCGTGGCATGAAACACAATTATCCTGCACTCTATTGGCTCCATCATCGCTTATACCTATATTTTGAGCGTATGAGTTTGCTGTAAATACAACTGTATGGTTCCAACCATCCCGTGCTTTGGCTATATATTTATTAATAAATGAATCGCGTGGCAGATGGCATTCTACACAGGTTGCCCGCTGCGCATGAGAGCTGTGCTGCCAGGTTGCATATTGCGTGTGCATGACATGACAGTTTATGCATGCCTTTGGGTCTGACGACATGTAAGAAAGAGCTTTTGATTTATCGACAAGATAGCCAAACATTCCCAGGGCCACTGCAAAGGTGATTAGTGCGCCCAACTTCATCATCTTGCCTTTTTTCATGATTCAAATCCTATAATTTTTAAAATGGAGAATGGCAGATCTACAAATTTATGACAACCTATCATCTTTTTAGATTTTTTCCATGTTTTTCCTAATGACACAGACACTTTACGACCAAGCTTCGTCATCTCAGCTTGGTTGAAGCGGGTGGGTAAACATTAACCACCTATCGATTAAGCAAAGTTTGGGGGGGCATGTTCCCCAATGTGGTCTACTTGACGTCCGCCCCTCTCTTTATGAGAAGCTCTCTTAAAATTGAGCGATGGCAGCGAGCCTCATCTTCGCAATAACAGCCAATCGACATATTCGTCTGATGTGACAATGCCGCCAGCAGGTCCAAATCCTTACTTGGTTCCGGAGCCTTTAACTCGGACAGAAACTTTCTCTTGAACGTTTTCCAGGATTTCTCATTATCGGCAGCTTGAGCCTCTTTCACCAGCGCCTCACTCGGAGACAAATTCGGAAACCAAACATCATAGATATCCTTCCTGGAATAGTCTTCCTTCTTCACTCCACGAGGAGGCCGTCGCACCGTTCCTAGCCGCAGCCCTTCACCGTCCTCTCTGGGACTCCCCAATCTTACAATCCTGATAGTCATTTTTCTCCCTCGGACCTAAGTATTTGTAAACAAATCATTTTTTTCAGGAATTCCAAATCCTATATTGCAAATAGGCAGATTACGTCTTGAACATATAGACAATGCTTTAGGTTATAAAGCATTGAACAAAATATTCGTAGGCAAGTCCGCAGACTTCGCTAGAATCACAGAAGGTCTTGCTTTCAACCGTGGTAATTTTGGAAGAAATGAGCAGCAGTCGTCAGAAAAATAACAGAATGGGCATTTCTATGGCTAACTGGTATAAGCTTATGAGATCGTGAAGAAAACCCAGAAATACAGAAAATCAATAAAAGCAGTGCCATAAAGGCCACAGGTAACGTCATATGCTGCTGATATGGAAGTGCTTCAACCTTTCTTTTCATAAAGTTGGGCTAAATGAATCGTCTGATTGGCCATGTATACACGGCTACTTTTTATCCTTTCGGTCGGGACGATTTTCTGCAGTATTTTCCTTCTTTGGAGACCAGAATTCAAGTCTATTCCCTTCAGGATCAAAAATATAAAAGACTCTTGCTCCCCAGATGTGATCCCGGATTGCTGGAGGATGAAGCCCCGCTTTCTCAAGAAACATGTGGCATGCATTAATATCCTCTACTTCCATAGTGATGGTAATGCCTTTACCCGCACAGGTTTCCATCGATGTTCGAGTCACGTCTGCAATACTCAGACGGGCTGTTTCGTTAAGTTTAAATTCGACAAACCAGTCAAATTCCGCTGTTATTTTTAGTCGCAATTTGGTTTTGTAAAAGGCTGCCGTCTCCTTCCATTTGACACAATAGACTATTGTATTAGCAGTTTTTATCTCCACATGCCCCTCTCGATAGTGACCTGAATAAACGATGTATCCGCATGATCCCGATATTCTTGCTCGAATAGCAGCATTTTTTTACTGTTTGGAGGTGATCAACTCACCTATAATTCTTTTATTTTTTGATGGTCGCGGTTCAGGT
This sequence comes from Desulforhopalus sp., assembly GCA_049645845.1. Taxonomy (GTDB): domain Bacteria; phylum Desulfobacterota; class Desulfobulbia; order Desulfobulbales; family Desulfocapsaceae; genus Desulforhopalus_A. The sequence continues at coordinate 2,093 of JBARUR010000261.1, forward strand.
GAAAATTTATCCAAGAAGAAGTCTTGTCCAACTCCCAGTTTCTGGGGGGCACCTTATCTTCTAGAAAAATTGGCAGTTTACCTGCATGTTCCAGACGGTTATATGCTCTTATCCATATGCAGTCTTTCTCCGGATAAACCTCACAGGCACCATTCCGGCTGCCCCCACAGGGTCCGTTGCGCGTATGCTTGGGGCACCCGGATTCCGGACACAAGAAGCCGGCATGCTGGATACCGCAATCTCCGCAACTTTGGCAGGATAGAAGGGGAATTTTAATGGGGTCTTCCAGACCGTGTTTTAATATCCATGATTTATTGTGGGAATCCAAAAAAGCAGCAAATTTTTGATAAACTGGTGCCATGCGGGCCGTTTTATCAAAAAAAAGACTGTGGGCAAAAGAAAGCATTTTATACGGCCAATACTCCAGCAACATCTTCATCAAGCCGGGCTTAGAAGCAGGCACAGTTTCATTTTTGATGACCTGATCGTAAACATACTACGCGCTTTTTTCCTTACTGGAAAACTCGTTTAAATAATTGGGCCAGGTTTCTTCAATTTCGGCCATGCGATCCAGGATACGACCGATGGTCTTGAAATTCCGATGTATGCCGCCAATATGAATTCCCCGGTAGCCGAAAGCCTTAAGAATAACCCCCAGACGGGCCGCCCGTTCAATGGCTGCACGAAGGCCTTCTTTCGGCGTTTTCCACTCCTGAACCACTGTTTCGTACAGGGTATCAGACACATAGGCGCCGGGAACCCTACCCCGGTTCATGGCTCGGGCTGCCTTTGGGCTGAGAAGATACACCGAAGCTATAACTGGTATTGATGCATTTTTTTCATTATGGTATCGGATCAGTTCATTAAATTTGTTGATATCGTAGCCAAGCTGGGTAATGACAAAAGCAGAACCCGCATCAATTTTCTTGTCCAGTTTTTTATATTGTGCCAGGCATTCCGATTTCAATGTTTTAAAAGGAGAAACCCCGCATCCGGTAAAAAATGGTTCGGGATCGCCAGAAGCCATCATGCGGTCGTTCAATCCCTTCATCATGCTGGTCAATAGAACAGAGTCCAGGTCAAACACCGGGGTACCTCGCCCGCCAAAGCCCTTGCCACTATAGTCCCCGGTCAGACATAAAATGTTCTTCATGCCCATACGAGCCAGCTGCAGCGCACGGCTTTCCATGCCGACTCGGTTCATGTCCCGGCAGGTGAAATGAACGATCACATCCAGGCCATGCTTGAAAATTTCATTTCCCAGAGCATCCGGGGACAACGCAGGGTTGCCGCCGGGGTTGTCGGTGATGGATACGGCAGCAACCCTGCCGTCGGCAAAGGCATCTTTGGCGATGCCCACCAGAGTATCGGTACTGGCACCAAAGGATTCTCGACCCGGCACCAGTTCAATGGTAACCACAAAGTTTTCCGGGTTCATCAATTGGTCACTAAAAACACGAAGCATGCACATTCTCCTGATTCAAGGTTATGTTGTTGTCTCGGATGTTAACGAATCTCATTGAATTAAACATTGATCTGGATCAAGAGCCTCTTTTTTGGCAGAGCGCATCACTTGGTGAGAGGAAAATTGAGATCGAATTGGATCGACAGCAATCATCTTTTTGTACCGGCTTTGGTCGAAATGAAAGCCGGACATTCCTTGCCATTCCTTTAGTGCCGCTCCCGGTTGCCTGGTATTGGACAGACGAAAGCGACTTTAAAAGGAGGTGTCCCTATTCAATCAATTGTGTTTTAGGCAAAAGTACTTACCCGAAACTTCTCAAAGCACATTGCTGTCGTCCTGTAGACAATATGAGCAAACTTGGTATATGGCATGTAAAGAAAAAGCATTAGAACCGAGACAAGATGTAAGAAATAAACATAGTATCCTAAAGTAGGCATGCCGGCCCAGCGCAGCAATTCTGCACCGAGACCGGTGATTCCCACGGCGGCTATTTCCCAAATAAGAAACCAGTCATAAAATGTCCTGCTTGCTTTGCCTCTTTGTTCAAGTTTTAAACGATTTCTCCAGAGCACCCAGACACCATACAACAAAGCAATTGCCGAAATATTTGCTAGAGTTTTGAAAGGATCCGTCAGTGGCAGCGGGCCATGAAAAGAAGGCCAGATAAGGCCCATAAGATCTTGTCGAAACGCCGACCAGCACGTGAGAATAAAGGCACCAATAAAGCCTAGAACCAGCGGCAGGTGGCCCTTTACTCGGTCAGTGTTAGCTGTGCACTCACGAAACCGGTTGTGTTTCATCGTTTCAACGAGGGAGGGCCAGAGAAATTCGGTGAAAAACATTACAAAAGAAGGTCTGTATTCTATTTGTAAATTGGCTCTCTTGCTCATTCTCTGCCACATTGTATGGATGCCTCTATAAACTGAATATACAGCTAAACCTGCAGCAGGCACCATAATCGACACTATGAAGAAAGCATTTTTCGGAGACCATTTAAAATCCCAGTGTCCGAAAAACTGGGTGTAGCCGTTACGAGCAAACACATCAGCTGATGCAATATGCGTGGCACCTGACAAAAGCCATAGAACTAAAATGATAAGTGCAGGGCCACCGAGCAAAATCGGCAGGTTCTTGATGTCGGCTGCCAGCCGCGCAAGCCAGGCTGGCCAGCCATATAACGTGTACAAATAGGCGCGAATCGCACCTAGAACTTCAGCAGGTTTTGCGCCGCGCGGACATATCTCGGTGCAATCCCCGCATTGATGGCATAAAAAAACTTCCGGATCATCAAAAAGTCGCTCTTTCATTCCCCATTGTGCCCAAATCATTTCCTTTCTAGGGAAAGGATGCTGATCTGATGAAAGAGGACAGGCAACAGAACAGGAGGCACATTGATAACACTTCTTCAATGTGTCACCTCCTGTCTCCTGCAGAGATTTGATAAATTCAATATCCGGGTCAATGCTCATGTAGACCTCCAGTAAAGTGACCTATGACAATAGTTTCTTGGCAATCATCTGTCGATTCAGCTATCAACGAAAAGAAGAAACAGGATGCCTGACACTGGCCTTTTTTCATCCTGTTTCTCGCTCTTTTATGCACTTCAATCTACAGCATGTTTGCCATCACCTAAAAATCCCTCCTCGATAGAGGCGGTAAATTTTGTCATTCTTTAGAAATACACTGAACCGGACAAGAAGCTATCGCCTCATCGACACAATCTTCTCCAGCATCTGCATCGTCTAGAACATAAGCTTTCACTTTATCGTCATCAAAGGCAAATACTGCGGGACAACATTCAACGCACGCTTCACAGCCAATACATTCCTCTTCATCAATTACAACTTTCTCAGACATGATAATCTCCTTTATAGTAATAGCCTATCGTGCTTCGGTACCGTTCGGCAAACAGGCAGTTTGCTGAACGGCGGTATACAACAATAAAGGATTATTTCAGAATCCCTTAAAGGGGTTCGAGCCAAGTTCGACGATTTTCTGGAGATATTCATTAATCATTTGCGGGATTTTATAAAAGTCATCAATGCTTACCTTTCGCGCAGATACCCACACAAGTTCCAGTCCCAGGCTGCCCAAAGTCTAACGGCAAGTTCACTATCTTTGACAAAATGGTATGACTAGCCGTAACCGAACTTGCAACCAAACAAAACCATCACCGTCCATACCTGAAGATAAAGCATCCCTAATCCATACCATGTTGACAGAATCCAGACACCCCTCAGGAAAAACTTTTACAAGGTTGATCAAACCGTACTTACACATACCCGCCATATCAAGGGTTGAATAGGCACCGTTTTCGCAAACTTAATAAACCGCAACCTATCCTCATCATCGTCGGGAACATCAATGGATTTAATCATTGAGCCGATTATGTCAACGTTGTAATTCTTGAAACCGATGATGCGCTCAGGACACGCACCCATTCAGACTCCACATCTGCGACACCTAGTCGAACTTGGTTTTGGCGTGGCCATCACTTCTTCCGTCCCCCTGAATAACATTGGCCTTTGTGTGAAAGATGATCTGGAAAGAAAACCGACCACGACTCCTCCGAACCGGCCAGCAGCCCCAAACCATCTGAACAGGGTTTATTGCAAGGGATGGCATTAACTGCTTTTGCCACAAGAACCGTCGCGGGAGAAAAGTAGACTATGACTTCACAGTGAAGACGCCCCTCAGATTCGTGACGGATAAATAAGGCTCGTTCTTTTAAGATATCGTTTGTTGCATATTCCATCAGAAAAAGTCCCTTGATATGCTCCAATGATTCTCCAGCCAACATGGCATCACCCAGATTACTAATAAACCAGCAGTTCATTTATCCTCCACCTCGTAAAAGAATAAAGTTCCAAGGATCAAAAAAACATAGACGCAAATTTATTTTAATTACCAATCTTATAAAAGAAACAGTGATAACCAACTTTGTTGGCTGAACGTCTGCTCAAATAACTTCTCCCTTTTTTTGGTTGGATGATTCTGACTAAAGCTTTTAAACTTTTGGTATTCTGCCGGCAGCTTGATAGCTGCCCATGCGACATTGAATTTCAGGTGGTGGCTGCCGATGGATGTTCTCTACCTCCCTACTTGATGTCTGCCTTGTTTTATTCATTTGCTTACAACAACATTCTTGACAATGAATGATAATCGCCATACACTGAAGTAAGTAATCAATTACTATCTTAATTGGGGCTTTTATGAAAACCATTGTTAAGCGTCTTTCGGCTGATGACCGCCGCGAGCTAACAATTGCCGCTGTGGTCGAGTTGGCGGCAGAACAGAATCCAACAGATATAACTACGGCCGCTATTGCCACTCGGATGGGCCTGACTCAAGGTGCCCTCTTTCGACATTTTCCCAACAAGGCTGCGATTCTCCAGGCAGTGATGACCTGGATGTCCACCGGGCTGATGGCCAGGCTGGACGGATCTATACAGGGAATGACATCGCCTCTTGCTGCGCTTGAAGCCATGTTTATGGCCCATGTAGAGTTTGTCGTCAAGCATCCGGGTGTTCCTCGTCTCCTGTTTGGTGAGCTTCAACGCGCTGAAAAAACAGCATCCAAGGACATTGTTCAGGGAATGATCAAGCATTATAGCGGAAAACTGCAGCGGCTGATCTAAGAAGGAAA
>JBARUR010000262.1:0-23665 GCA_049645845.1 Desulforhopalus sp.
CAACCAAAAGCTGTATATATCGATATTTCTGTGTTAAACACTCTGCCCCGTGAAGAATTGCTGGGAGGCTTGGCCGAGGTAATTAAATATGGTGTCATTCGGGATGCTGAATTCTTTCACTTTCTCCATGACAATCATGAAAGAATACTCAATCTTGAACCCGAACTGATCAAAAGGACAATATACACCTGTTGCAGGATAAAGGCAGAAGTGGTTTCTGATGACGAAAGAGAAGGGGGGAGTAGAAGAATTCTCAACTACGGGCATACCATAGGTCACGCAGTGGAAGGTGCCTCAGACTATACTCTTATTCATGGGCTGGCAGTCTCCATCGGCATGGTAGCGGCCGCAAGGCTTGCTGTTATGAACGGCCTTCTTGAAAAAGATGATTGCAGTAAAATCATCGAAATTTTACAGCTCTATAAAATGCCGATTGAAGTACCAAAGGCACTCGACAGAGTAAGGATTAAAAGATTTCTTCTGGCGGACAAAAAAACTGTCGGTGGAGATGTTTTTTATGTGCTTCCCACCCAACTGGGCAAGACTGTCATCACCGAAAAGGTGACGGAAGAGCAGGTTAATCAGGTTTTGGGCTGAAAATGGCGTCGTAAAAACTCTTCATCTGCGTCGTTGCAACAAAGTTTCTATCATTACGACGTACTCTAGTACGCCGAAATGATAATTTGGCGCGCCTCTCATATGAAGTTTTTTGCTTAGCCATTCGTAACTTTAGGTTTTATGAGTTTATTATTATTTGTTAATCACATAACTTAGAACAAGAAAAGCTATGCCTATCTACGAATATTATTGCGACCGATGTAATGTGATTTTTAATTTTTACTCTTCCAGAGTCAACACTGCAAAGATTCCGGCTTGTCCAAAGTGCGATAAGAAAGAACTCACCAAGCAGATATCGAACTTTGCGACAATTGGCAAAGCCAGGGAGGAGAGTGACGATCAGTTCGCCGGTCTTGATGAGTCCAAAATGGAACATGCTTTCGAGTCGTTAATGCGCGAAGCTGAGCATATCAATGAAGATGATCCGAAACAAATGGCTTCTCTTATGAGAAAGTTTACCTCGAAGACTGGTCTGCATCTTGGCGATTCAATGGAAGAGGCGCTGTCGAGGATGGAAGCCGGTGAGGACCCTGAGCAGGTGGAGAAAGAAATGGGCGATGTGCTCAACGAAGAGGACTTTAGTCTGGAATCTATGAAAAAGAAAATCGCACGGCAGGGCAATCCCCCCATGCACGACGAAAAACTTTACGATCTCTAATGCTATCCAGTTAACCCGTATTTCTCATGAACATTGTGTTGAATTTTAGATTATATTTGTTATTCAAGAGTTTAGACATTGTTCCAATTTTTCTCTTAATTACCAAAATGTTCACCAAAGGTCAGTCCATGCGGCGCCATCTTCGTCAGTATTTTGTCAGTGAACATAGCCTACTATAGTTCACTACCAAAAACTTTGAAGCTGACGCCGCCTGAACTGATGAAAAATGCGGGTTAGGGTCTAGGGCTTTTTGCATTTTATGAGATGAGTTTAATGAACAGTGCCGTTTTTATTCTTATCAAGGAATTGCAACAGTTGGTGCTCCTCTTCTTTTTTTTCGAGAATTTCTCTGGCTTCATCTTCATCGATACCTAGCGATTGAGCCAGCTCGCCTATGTCATAAAATGCTTGTCCGTCGTCTGTATAATGAATTGGTTTGAGATTCGGAAAGGACGAATTTGTTGCGGTTGTTGACGCATCAATAAGCAACTGGCGGATTTCGGGCGGACCGTAAAGTATCAGCCACTCAACTGCCTCCGCCCATAATTTGCTGTCAACGCTGTCGTGGGTCAGGACCTTCATCGCAGTTTCCAGATCCCAAAGGTCTTTAGTTTCCATTTCTTATTTTCTCCTGCAATAATTACTTACCTTTATGATATGATGCTCTCTATACTATAACGATTATATCGTTGTCTACAATAACGCTTTTAACCAAAAAGCATAATTTGAGGAAATACCCATGAACCGCTTCAGTGGTGGTTTGTTTCTTGAGAATATAGAATGGTTTGATGAATCCGGAAAGGAGATCGTCCATCGTCTGCCCGAAAATGGCTCCGGTGAGATTAAGTTCGGAGCTCAACTCACAGTTAGGGAAAGCCAGGCTGCTGTTTTATTCTATAAAGGTAAGGCTTGTGATTGTTTTGGACCGGGAAGATACACCTTAAGAACCGGCAACCTGCCCCTACTCACCAAACTTCTTTCTATTCCCTGGCGGGGCGATAGCCCGCTGCGAGCGGAAGTATACATGGTGAATCTGAAATATTTTCCCAATCTGAAATGGGGAACTCAGAATCCTGTTGCTTTTCGCGACGATGAACTTGGGCTTATTCGTTTGCGTGCCCATGGCATGTATAATTTCCAGGTTGTCCAGCCGGTATTATTCATCAACTCCCTGGTCGGAACCATGGGGAAGATGGATACCGATGGTATCTCCGATTACCTCAAGATGGTGATAGTCTCCCGATTTAACGACTATCTCGGGCAGACGCTTGATTCCATCTTCAATCTTCCCGGGAAATTTGATGAACTTTCCGAAGAGTTGCAGAAACGACTGACGGACGATTTCTCCCATTTCGGCCTTCGGCTCAGTCATCTATATATTACATCCATCACTCCACCGGATGAGGTGCAGAGCGCAATTGATGATAAGAGCCGCATGGGACTAATACAGGATATGGGGAAATTTCTTCAGCTCAAAGCCGCCATGGCCATGGAAAAGGCCGCTGTTGCCCAGGGTGAAGCGGGTGCGGGTTTAGGAATGGGAATGGGGCTCATGCTGCCCGGACTTTTTGGCGCGAACAGCATACATTCATCGCAGGCCGGCATCCAGCCGGTTTCAGCTTCCACGATTAAATGCCCGGACTGTACGAACGATATCCCCGGCAATGCACGATTCTGCCCTTTGTGCGGGCATCAACAACTGCAGCTGGTGAGGTGTAATACCTGCGGTAAAAATTTGACTCCTAAGGCAAAATTCTGCTCTCAGTGCGGGCAGGCGACAGCCAGTAAGCCTCAACCAACAAAATGTTCCGCCTGCAACACTGAAAATCTTCCGGATTCAATGTTTTGCAATCAATGCGGTGAACGTTTGATTTAAATGTAACCGCTTTGATTGATTATGGTTCGTAAAGTTTCAGTCTGATGAATATTGCAATAGAACAAAGTTGTCCTTCCTGTGGGGCTTCCATAGTTATAAGTGAAGATGACAGGCTCATTCAGTGCTCTTTCTGCGATGTTTACAATTACAGGATCGGTACTACGGGAAGCCGCTATGTTCTCCCTTCGCTATTGTCCAATCAGGTAGATGCAAATAGGCTTATTTATGTGCCCTATCTTCGGTTCAAAGGTTCAATATTTTATGTACGTGATAACGAAATAAAATATAAAATCGTCGATACGACGCGTCTTGGAGTGAATAATAATCTCTTACCGGCCTCACTTGGACTGAGACCTCAAGCGATGAAGGTTAAACCTGTGGTTTCTGCCACTCCAGGCGCATTTATATTGCAGTCTGTTCCTACAAGAAATGTCTTTGAACATGCTGCAATGATTATCGATCTTTTTAACGAAAAAAATAGAAAGAAGACATATCATCAGGCGTTCATCGGGGAGACAGTCAGCCGTATCTATCATCCCTGTTATCTTAAGGATAATCAGTTGTTAGATGCAGTAAACAACAGAGTTATGGGGCAGAGTTCCATTTTGAAGGATCATTTGGCTCAAACGTGTTCCAGTAAGGTTTCCTGGGAACCCCGGTTTATCACGACCATTTGTCCCGGGTGCGGGGGACTGCTTGCAGGAGAACCTGACAGTTTGGTTTTGCAGTGCAAAAATTGTCAGTCCTTGTGGCAGGAGCATAAGAATAGGCTTATTTCCTTGAAATGGAAGGCGGTTGTTGCTGAGGAACGCGAGGCCCACTACCTGCCTTTTTGGAAGATTACCTTTTCGACTAATGGTTATATATTAAAAACTTTCGGGGATTATCTTCGATTTACCAACCAGCCTCTGGTAGTGCGGGAAGATTACGATAAGCAGCCATTGGTTTTTTGGATTCCAGCGTTTAAAATACATCCAAAAGCATTTTTGCAGCTTGCCTCTCAACTGACTGTAGCTCAAGGACGCATTCCGTCTGGAAAATCAATGCGGTTAAAAAATAATTATCCGGTGACGCTGAGTCGGGCAGAGGCTCATCAGGCTATAAAAAGTGTTCTTGCCTATTCAACTGTAAGTAAAGAAAAGAGATTCCCTTTATTGCCAAGGCTTCAAGTAAGTGAAACACGCTGTCAACTTACATATTTACCTTTTATTCATCAAACCCACGATTTACAGCAAGAACATACCTTTGCCGTCATCCAAGCTGCTGCAATCCGTTTCGGCAGAACTCTATAACTGATTTTCCATAACCAAAAACAGGTTGATTTACATGTCTAAACACGAAATTTTTATGGAACATGCTTTACGTCAAGCCAGAAAAGCACTGGTCGTCGGAGATTTTCCGGTGGGTTGCGTCTTGGAATATCGCAATGAAGTCGTAGCAACCGGAAAACGGAGCAACAGTTTTGATAAAGTTAACGAGATGGATCATGCGGAAATGGTGGCATTACGAACATTGCTTAACAGTGAACGTCTGATAGATTTTAAAGAGGTAACCATTTATTCGACCATGGAACCTTGTCTCATGTGTTATTCCACCTTATTAGTCAACGGAATCCAAAAAATTGTTTATAGTTATGAAGATGCAATGGGGGGAGGTACAAATTTGCCTTTGCCGTCATTGGCGCCACTTTATTGTGGTCTTGAGGTGCAGATAACAGGTGGGATATTAAGGGAAAAAAGTCTGAGTTTATTTAAAGATTTCTTTTCAAATTCAGGCAACGAGTATCTAAAAAATAGTCTGCTGGCCACATATACATTGGATCAGTAGGGAATGTTGTGAGACGAGTGAGACTTCAGGACTGGTAAAAGATGAGCAATAGAGCAAAAACAGTTGGTTTTAAGCCGGGAGAACGGAATATATTTTTTCATATATTAACGGCGTGTAATCTTTCCTGCCGTCATTGTTATATAAACAAAGAACAACATGGGACTAAGCAGTTAACGAAAGAGCAGATCGAGAAGTGGATGACAATTTTCGTTGATCCCGATAAGAATTCAAATATGATTTTTCTGGGTGGAGAGCCGACGCTTCATCCCGACCTGCCTTTTGCGATAGAAAAGGCCAAAGAACTTGGCTATTTTGTTACCGTCGACTCTAACGGCTATTTGTTTCGCGATTTACTCAACAAGACCACGCCGAAACTGCTTGATTTCTTAAGCTTCAGTCTTGACGGTCCGGATGCTGAAACAAATGACCCCATTCGTGGAATCGGGGTATTTGACACCTGTGTGGCAAATATTGAGCGTGCTGTTGGTTTAGATTTTAATGTGAGTGTCATTTATACAGTGAGCAGAAAGAATCTGGCCGCTCTTCATAAAATGGTGCCACTCCTGATAAAGTTGAAAGTGAAAAAATTTTTTATTCAGGTGATAGGCTTGCGGGGAAAATCTGCTAAAGCGGATAGTGAAGAAATCTCCCAGGTGAGTCGCCGGCAATGGCTTGATACCGTTCCCGAAGTTGCACGTATGGCCGCCGAAAGTGGTATTCATGTGACCTATCCCAAGGTTTTTCTTTCGGAAGGAGAAACATTTGAGTGTGCGGGAGTCGTTGCCGAAAATTATTTCATTTTTCCGAATGGACGCGTTTATCAGTGTCCACTCTGTGAAGATCATCCGATTAATGCATATTCCATTAAAAAAAACCGGCTTGTTAAAGAGGATGGTCTTCGTGAGGAGAGTTTTTTTAGATTAAATATCGCAGAGGGTTGTGTCATGAATAAATTGCTGCAGCCGGATACTATAGAGTACGACGATAAAGGATTACCTTTATATCGAATTTCCTGTTGCCTTTTAAAACAGGAAATAGGCTGAGTCATATATTATGGAATTTTTGTAACCGTTCACAGGGGATAGAAAAAATGCTCGTATACCCCCTGATCTGTAAACGTTTACCAGTGCTCCAGAGGCGCACAAGCAGGACGACGGGCTATAGTTGGTTATACACAGCGGTCTGATCGTGCGAATATGGAGTGCTGGTGAACGTTTACGAAGTTTTAGGAGACGCCTTTTTCCGATTAAAGAGAGCGCTGAGAAAAATCCCTGCTTCATAGAGAAGAAAAAGAGGAAAAGCCATTAAGCCGGTTGCTACAAAGTCTCCGGCAGTGAGAAGGAAAGAGAGAAAAATAATCGCAATATAGAAATACATGCGCTTTCGGCGAAAATAAGCGGCCTGTACCAGGTTTGATTTTCCCGCCATAACCATCAAAAAGGGTATCTGGAAAGAAATACCGAAAGCCAGAATTGTCCTGGCGACAAAAGTCAGATACATACCTAATTTGGGCAGAGGTTCCAACCCATCATGTGCGTAGCTCATGAAATATATGAGCATTTTCGGCAATACTACGAAAAATGCAAAACATGCGCCTCCGCCGAATAAGAAGGTAGCCCAGAAAACGATAGTAACCGCCAGTTTTTTTTCATCTTTTCTGAGGCCGGGTGCAACAAAAACCCAGAGCTGATAAAGCCCAACAGGCATACTGGCAATGATCCCCACCAGAAAAGCCAGTTTGATGTAGGCGATAAAGGCTTCGGGCAGATTGGTGTAGACAAGTTTGTAAATGATTGGACTTGCGGCAAAAAGGGGAGAAATAAACAGGCCGGCAATTTGTTCGGCAAAGATATAAGCAACCGCAGTACACGCAATAATAGAAAGAAACACAGTAATGAGCCGTTTTCGGAGCTCCAGGTGATGCGGCCTGAAAAATTCCAGACTTCTTTCTATTATTGGTATGGTGGTTTGTAGATGGTGTTTTGCCATGATTGCGAAAACTGTCAGCCTATTGTGTTCATAATAATACCCCTTGTGGGGCGCTAGGAGTAAGGCAATTATGCCTTACGGCTTAGGAGGTTCGGTCGCAGCATTGTCTTTCATATGATTAACTGGAGGAGGATCGCCGGTTTCCTGATGAGTTGCTTCTGGTTCCTCGGTATCGATACTCTTTTGAGGATCATCCTGTGACTTGTGCGGATTGTCAGTCGTTTTGTCTATCAGTTCCTGGTAGGCTTTCGCTGCATTATCAGCTGGAGGATTCACTCCGGTAGGCTCAATGGTATTGTCCCTTTTATAGGGCGGAGTATCGAGAAGATTTTGCTTTAGTGATTTTGCTGCCTCCTCAAGATCCGGTCTGAATTCATCCAATGGGTTTCCTTCTTCTGAAAAAGATTCTTTCAGGTTTTCAGCTGTTTTTTTCAGCTCCATGATACCCTTTGCAAGAGAACGGGCAAGATCGGGAAGCTTATCAGGACCGACTACGATAAGAGCCAGTGCCAGAATAAGAATCATTTCAGGCATGCCTATGCCAAACATAATTTTACCTCTATAAATTGCCAAACATAACTATAACCTCTGTAACTTGCCGGTTGTGTGGCAGTTGGGCTGCAAGCAGGAGTGAAAATAAATAAAATCTTCTTCATGTTGTTTTTCACTTGAACAAGAAAAAGCGAAGAGATCAATTTTTTGTTTTTGTGTAAAATAGTGTTGAAGTGAAATTCATTAATGAATAGCCGGTTAGTTTAAGATATTTGGCAGATGGTGTCAATGTCAGAAGCGTTTAGGTATCTTTGAGAAAATAGCAGGTCGATTCTATAAACATCAGTATAATGGTGCAAAGCCAAACTTTTGTTGCATATGATTGATTGACAATAGCCAGTCACTTGACTATACTCAGCGGTTTGTCTTTTGCAGATGTGTCGTGATTTGCAGTTCACTTTCGTTCGTGATACATGAATTTTTTTGAAAAACCTCTGAGAGGAGATAATAAATGTCCAGTGTTGTGGTTGTTGGGACTCAATGGGGAGATGAAGGTAAGGGAAAGATAGTCGATCTCCTTACCCGGTACGCTGATTTTGTAGTACGTTTTCAGGGCGGAAATAATGCAGGGCATACTCTTGTAGTTGAAGGAAAGAAGTTTGTTTTTCATATAATACCTTCAGGGATCCTTTATGAGGACAAGATGTGCATGATTGGCAATGGAGTTATTGTCGACCCGGGTGTTCTTATCAGCGAAATTGACCAACTGCAAAAACAGGGGCTGGGTGTTACCCCGGATAGATTGATGATCAGCGAAAGAGCCCATCTCATAATGCCGTACCACGCCAGGCTGGACCAGGCTAAAGAAGCAGCTCTCTCAGACAGTATGAAAATAGGTACTACGGGGCGGGGTATTGGGCCCTGTTATATGGATAAGGTTGGAAGGGTTGGTATAAAAGCCGGAGATCTTCTTGATGATGACCTGTTTCGCGAGAAACTGAAGGATGCGGTGGATGAAAAAAATTACCTACTAACAACAAAATATAATGTTGCCCCGGTTAATTTTGATGAAATCTATCGCCAGTTCCAAGACTATGCCGAAAAATTAACACCATTTTACGGCAATGTATCAGTTGAACTGGACAAGGCTCGAAAGAATAACCAAAATATTCTTTTTGAAGGCGCCCAGGGAACTCAGTTAGATATTGATCATGGCACATATCCTTTTGTGACATCTTCAAATACCATAGCAGGGAACGCCTGCAATGGATCTGGTTTTGGTCCGGCGTATATAGACGCGGTTGTCGGCATCTTGAAGGCCTATACGACCCGAGTTGGTGCAGGACCGTTTCCAACCGAATTGACGGACGAAACAGGTAATCAGCTTCAGGAAAAAGGATGCGAGTTTGGTGCCACAACCGGAAGACGTCGAAGGTGTGGCTGGTTTGATGGTGTTGTCGCAAGCGATGCTGCAAGATTAAACGGCCTTACCGGTCTTGCCATAACTAAACTCGATGTACTGAGTGGCCAGAAAAACATCAAAATTGCCACCTCGTATGACCTGGAAGGAAAGACGGTTTCGGCAATGCCATCGAATATCAAGCAGGCGGGAGCTGTAACTCCTGTCTATGAAAGTCTTGAAGGATGGAAGGCAGAGATCGAAAACGTGCGGGAGTACGAGGACTTGCCTGTTCAGGCTAAAGATTATATTCGTCGTATCGAGGATTTGATTGGAGTACCGGCAAACATCGTTTCGGTAGGTCCAGACAGAGCAGAAACCCTGTTGTTAACGAATCCTTTTGATATTTGATCAAAATTGACAGCCAATTGCCGGTTAGACGGAGTATAGACTTTTTCAACTGAGCATTGGATACTTAGAAGAGGTTGGTAAAATATGGCTAGAATTACATGTGAAGATTGTCTGGAAAAGGTAGGAGACCACAATCGTTTTAATCTGATTCATCTTACTGTTGAGCGAGTCAAACAACACAGGCAAGGTGAACCATTTCTTGTTAATGGAAAGAATCAAGAGATTGTGATGTCCTTAAGAGAAATAGCAGCAGGAAAGGTCACCTTTGACAACATCAAAAAATTACCGGATAACTTAGGTACAGTTGCTACTGAAAGTGGATCTGTTGACACAACCACTCTGGTTTCCTGATAACGCAAAAATCTTCAAAAAATGATTATGAGTACTGATTATTACGAAATTCTATCTATCAGCAGGAACTCGACCGCAGGTGAGATAAAAAAGGCCTATCGAAAGCTGGCAATGAAGTATCATCCTGATCGCAATCCGGATGATAAAGAAGCAGAGGAAAAATTCAAATCCTGTACAGAAGCTTACGAAGTCCTGAGTGATGAAAATAAAAGAAAAATATACGACACCTATGGTCACGACGGACTGAAAAACAGTGGTTACAGGGGACCTGGGAATGCTGAGGATATTTTTTCAAGCTTCGGCGATATCTTCGGGGATCTTTTCGGGTTTGGCGGAGGTAATCGCGCGAAGGCCCGAAGAGACGGTCCTATTCCAGGTAATGATCTTCGATATGATGTTGAGATTACTTTCATGGAAGCCGTGCATGGAGTCTCAAAAGAAGTAGAACTGACTCGTAGAGATACATGCTGGACTTGTGAGGGATCGGGGAGTAGGCCTGGGCACAAAAAACAAACCTGTCCAACTTGTAATGGACAGGGGCAGGTAATTCGTTCCCAAGGTTTTTTTCAGATGAGCTCTACCTGTCCGCAATGTCATGGAGAGGGGGAAATTGTCACCAATCCTTGTAATGATTGCCACGGAACAGGACTTGTTGAAAAAACGAAGAAAGTTTCTTTAAAAATACCTGCCGGAGTAGATACCGGTGCCAGAATGCGTCTGAGAGGAGTGGGCGAGGGTGGTCGTCGTGGCGGCGCTGCCGGAGATCTTTATGTGGTCGTGCATGTTCAGGAACATGATTTCTTTAAACGCGAGGGCGATACTATCTACTGTCGATTTCCCATATCGATGGCTAAGGCAGCCCTTGGTGCTGATGTTGAAATCCCGACCATCTATGGAAAAAAATCCCTGGATATTCCAGCAGGAAGTCAATCCGGAGAACTTTTTACTATTCGTAAAGCAGGTGCTCCCAGTCTCCGTGGCCATGGCAAGGGTGATATGATCGTTGAATTGCAGGTACTGACGCCGACCAATCTCTGCGAGGAACAGAAGCAGGTAATGAGGGATTTTGACACCCTTTGTCAGAAACATGGACAGAATCAAGAAGAGGAAGGGTTTTTCAAGAAGTTGTTTAACGAGGTTCTGGGAAAAAACTAGACTCAAACAATCGGAATTGAACCATGTCAACAAAAGATAAGGCTGCTTTTACTCATTTTGACAAACAGGGCAACGCCGTAATGGTCGATGTCAGTGAAAAACAGGAAACTGTTCGTGTCGCGGATGCAGCCGGAAATATCAAGATGTCGGCGGAAGCATACGAACTTGTCAAAAGTGGTTCGATGTCCAAAGGAGATGTACTTGGAATTGCTCGGGTTGCAGGTGTAATGGCTGCAAAAAAAGTTGACCAGCTGATTCCTCTTGCTCATCCGCTCATGATAACTAAAGTTATCATCGACTTTAAACTCCGAGACGACAATACTTCTGTTGATATTTTTGCAACAGTTGGAATAAACGGAAAAACCGGGGTAGAGATGGAGGCATTGACTGCTGTTTCTATAGCCGCATTGACCATTTATGACATGTGTAAAGCCGTTGATAAATCGATGGTTATTAGCGATGTACGTCTGCTGAAGAAAACCGGCGGAAAAAGTGGAACCTATATCCGGAAGTCGTAACATCCGGAATTTTTTGTTTGATTTTAAGTGTATTGAGGAGAGAGTGTATGGATAAGGAGAAACTCGAACTGTTTCGATTACAGCTTCTGGCTAAAAAAGAAGAAATCCTTAATGAAGCTGGTAAAACACTGTCTGAAATGACTGATCAGACATCGAATGTGCCTGACCCCAATGATAGAGCGACTATAGAATCAGGAAGAAGTTTCGAACTGAGAATTCGTGATCGTGAACGTAAGCTGGTATCTAAGATTGAAGAAGCAATTGCCAGAATTGAAGATGGAAGCTACGGCATATGTGAAGATTGCGGCGAAGAAATCGGATTAAAGCGACTGGAAGCACGACCGGTTACCATGCTTTGCATTGATTGTAAGACAGTACAGGAAACTAGAGAAAAATCTAAAGGACTGTAAAGGCGCATGCCTGAACTTCGACGAGATCCTGTTCTTGGCAGATGGATAATCATTTCCAAGGAGAGAAGAAAACGACCAACCGACTTTCTGGTAGAGTTATCCCAGGTAAGCGGCGGATTTTGTCCTCTGTGTCCAGGCAACGAGTCTTTTACTCCTCCTGAAGTTTATGCTTTCAGGTACAAAGGATCGGCAAGTAATTCTCCTGATTGGCAGGTAAGGGTAGTACCTAATAAATATCCTGCACTGGTTATTGAAGGTGACCTGGCTAAGGAAGGAGTCGGTCTATATGATCGTATGAATGGCATTGGGGCTCACGAAGTTATTATCGAAAGCCCCAATCATAACGACAGCTTTGCCGATTTTGCTCCTGAGCAAATGGCACTTGTTTTTAAAGCTTACCAGGAACGAATCATTGATCTCGCCAAAGATCCGAGATTCAAGTATGTTATGGTTTTCAAGAACCACGGCCGGGCGGCGGGTGCTTCTCTTGAACACTCACACTCTCAATTGATAGCCCTGCCTATTCTGCCGAGAATGATAGTTTCTGAACTATCCGGTTCCCAGTCTCATTATAAATACAAAGAACGTTGTGTGTTTTGCGATATCATACGCCAGGAAATCCAACAAAAAGAGCGTGTTGTCTGCCAGAATGAGAGATTTATCACTATAACTCCATTTGCTCCACGCACTCCTTTCGAGATGTGGATTTTACCTAAACGGCATTCATCAGCGTATTTTTCACAGAGTGAGGCCGATATCATGGCACTGGCCGAAATCTTTTCGGAGTCACTTCGTAGATTGGGGCGTTGCATCGCAAATGTTCCATATAATTTTGTACTTCATTCTGAACCATTACGTTCAGGAGGACTTGAATATTACCACTGGCATTTTGAAATCGTCCCTAAGTTGACCTCAATTGCAGGTTTTGAGTGGGGTACCGGATTCTACATAAATCCGTTGCCTCCCGAAGAAGCTGCTAAATATTTGCGAGAATCTTTGGTTATAGAAGGTGTGAACGATGAAAAAAATACTGCTGGTCGATGATGAAGAATCAATTCAGATTGTCTATCGCGAAGAATTTGAAGATGAGGGATATCAGGTTATTTCTGCATTAAACGGTTTATCTGCTCTAGAAAAATTTAAAGAAGAAGAACCAGATCTGGTCATTCTTGACATTCAAATGCCTGGAATGGATGGAGTGGAGGTTCTTCGTCAGATGAAAATGCTTAAAGCTACTACTCCTGTTATATTGAGCAGCGCTTATCAGGAATTCAAGCGTGACTTGGGAACCTGGGCATCCGATGAATACGTTGTAAAATCGGGAAATCTCGATGAATTGAAAAAATCGGTTCGAAGACTGTTAGGAGAAGAGTAGCAACCAAACCCGGAAACCGTAAAGAAGCATACGTGAACCATCTTACATTTTCATCTTATGAAAGATATTCAGAGTCAACTCGACAGCCGAAGAATTAATATCAAGAAGGTCGGTGTAAAAACCGTATCCTACCCCATCACAGTACGTGACAAGTCCCAAAAACGTCAACAAACTGTGGCTACAGCAAATATGTACGTAAATTTGCCTCATAAGTTTAAAGGCACACATATGAGTCGTTTTGTTGAAATCCTCAATGAATTTCATGGTGAAATCGATATTAAAAGCTTCCATGTGATTCTTGAAAAAATGAAGGACCGATTAGAGGCAGAAGCATCTCATCTTGAAATTGAATTCCCTTATTTTCTTAAAAAAGTAAGAAACGGAAAATCCGGAAATCTTGGACATTATAAATGTTCCATGCATGGATATTTAGAAAACGAAGATGTTCTCACACTCAGTGTTGAGGTGCCAATCAGCTTGCCGATTGTTGAAAAAAGTATTCTTCGCCTGCCTGATTCTATGGGTAAATGGGGAAAAGCAGATGTGAGTGTGAGATTTCGTCAGTTTTTTTGGATTGAAGATATTATTCTTCTTATTGAGGAAACAGTGGAAGAAGAGTTGAATCATTTGTTATTAAAGAAATGCAAAGTTCTTTCCGTTGAGGCACTTGCCAGGCGAGTCGGTGCATCACTTGAACGGATTGATGCTATAAAATGGTATTCAGTGACCGTGCATAATTTTGGCGATGAATTCTCCACCTTCGCAACCTTGGAATCCTGTTAACCTGTTGGTTTCTATCTTATTAAAATTTACCTAATCCTATGCACATGCGTGATCTACTCTTTGAAATTGGAACTGAAGAAATTCCAGCAGGCTTTCTTGAACCAGCTCTTTTGCAATTAAAGACTCTCTTCACAAAAAAAGCATCAGAGCTTAAAATAGCCCATGGTGTTGTAAGTGTAATGGGTACTCCCAGAAGACTAGCCTTGATAGTGAGTGATGTAGCAGAGAAACAAAAGGATATTCTGGAAGAATTGCTCGGTCCTTCAAAGAGTGCCGCTTTTGATGAAGAGGGAAAGGCTACTAAAGCTGCGATAGGTTTCGCCCGATCCAAAGGTGCTGATGTCAGTGAGTTAAAGATAGTTGATACACCGAAGGGTGAATATCTGATGCTTGTGCGAGAAGTAAAAGGTGACGACACATTGCATTTACTTCCCGATCTTTTACAGTCTCTTATTCTTGAACTTACCTTCCCTAAATCTATGAGATGGGGAAGTCATCAACACTCTTTTGCCAGACCAATCCAGTGGATTATTTCGCTCTTCGGGGAGGAAATCGTATCGGTAAATCATGACGGCATTACGTCCGGGAACATGACTCATGGTCATCGATTTCTTACCAGTGGGCCATTTGCAATAGAAAGTGCAGCAAGTTATGAAAAACAGCTTTTAGAAAATCATGTTATTGCCGATGGGGAAAAAAGAAGAGCCTCGGTTATTGCAACAATAAAACAGGCTGTTGGCGATTCCAGGGAGTTGCCCGGAGGGAGAGTCGCCATAGATGAAAATCTTGTCGATACAGTCAATAATCTTGTTGAGACCCCTTTTGGGGTTTGCGGGACATTCGACGAAAAATTTCTGCAGCTACCCGCTGAAGTTCTTATTACTTCAATGCGAGAGCATCAGAAGTATTTCCCTGTAGTAAATGAAAAAATTGAGCTGCTTCCAGGTTTCGTAGCAGTTAATAATACACGGGTAAATGACATAGAAATAACTCGTAAGGGTCATCAGCGGGTTTTAAGGGCAAGGCTTGAAGACGCACTTTTCTTTTTCAACAGTGACAAGGAAATCCGCCTTGAAAGCCGTATCAGCAAACTCAAGGGAATAATATTTCAGGCTAAATTGGGAACAATGCTTGAGAAAAATGAACGGCTGGTCAAGTTGATTAGTATATTGGCTGAAAAAGTTGATTCAACTCTTCTTGAAGATGGATGTCGGGCTGCACTTCTATGTAAAACAGATCTCTTATCGGATATGGTGGGAGAATTCCCATCTTTGCAGGGAGTTATGGGGTGTGCTTATGCTCTGCATGATGGAGAAAATCCGAACGTGGCCACCGCTATTAAAGAACACTATATGCCCAAACGTGCAGGAGCCGAAGTCCCTTCTACCGATATTGGAGCGTTGCTTGGCCTCGCAGATCGTTTTGATACACTTGCTGGCTGCTTTGGCATTGGTCAAATTCCCACAGGAACCGCTGACCCTTTTGGACTGAGAAGGATTTCACTGGCAATATTGCATATAATCGAAGAGAAAAACTATACGATTTCCCTTCGGGAGATTGTGCGTAAGTCGCTTGCATTGTACGGTGAAAGGGTTAATGGCGGAGCTGATACTGTTGAAGCCGTTATTCAATTTATCAAAGGACGTTTTTCCAACGATTGTATTAGCCGGGGTCTCACCCCAGAGGCTGTCGATGCAGCAGTTTCCGTCAATTTTGATAATGTTAATGATTGTCTGCAAAGGATCAAGGCAATTGAGACCGTGAGCCTGGAACCCGCATTTAAGATTCTTGCCGCATCATATAAGCGAATAAGAAACATTATTAAAGATAATAGTCAAATAACCGTTTCTCCTTCGCTGTTCGAGCATAAAGCTGAGAGTGATTTATATGCACTCTTCCTTCAAGTCAGCAAGGAGATGGAGCATAAAATACAGGTAAAAGACTATTCGATGGCCCTTAAGGCAATGTTAAAAATGAAGGAACCAGTCGACACTTTTTTTGACGAAGTGATGGTTATGGCAGATGATATGGCTGTCAGGCAGAATCGACTTAATCTTCTGACCATATTAGGGGATCTTATTCTTCAGATTGGAGATATATCAAAATTACAGGAAAACTAATCGCCCGAATACAAACTGACAGCGTCCCTTCATGACTACAGGTACAGTGGGAATCTGTTTCCACTCTGAAGTCACCGGCTATGCGACACAGAAACCTTTCGAAGTTCCAGGTTCCCGGAAGGGGAACAGTGTTAGAGCCGATGGTTTCAGCCACCGGTGATGCGAACCTGGGACTCAAGTCCGTCCTAAGGGACGCCCTGATGAATTTGACCAGCCCTGAGGTAGCCGCTTTAGGTGCTCGTTTTCAGGATGAGCCGTAAAAAGTAAGAAAGGGGGTTGTTCATTGATCATGAACAACCCCCTTTTTTACGGCTCATCAAAACTATGTCAGATCATCAATTCTTGGGATGACAAGCAGAACATTTAGTAATCCCTTTTTCTTTTAATGCTGGATCTTTTTTGGCCATTTCTTTATGACACTCAAGACAATTGCCGTGTCCTGCACCTTTTAAGGTGTCAAGTTTTAGCTTTCCCTTGGTTTTTCCGGCAAGAACCTCTGAATTATGGCATTCTTCACATGATTTTATTTCCTGTCCATCTTTGTATGGTACCATCTCACCGTTATCCATTCCGTGGTGACAATCGGCGCAGGTAATCTCGTCCATATTCTGGTGTTTCTCATGCGGGAATTGAGCTGGTTTGGGCTTGGCACTTTTGCTGCTGGTCATCGTGATTTCAGCAGGCCCTTTATCATTTGTGGCGAATGATGAAATGACTGCACCACCCAGCGCAAACATTGAAATAACGCTGCATACAAGAACTTTTTTCAGCATAATTGTTCTCCTTTGCTGTAATCCTGATTTAATTAATTTAATTAATTGTTTTCCCCCAATTACATCTTCATCATCTCTTTATACTGTTTATGCGCTAACTTGTCAATCCAGTTAACTGATAGTAAATGCAGAGAAATACTACATTGTGGTGCAGGTGGCGAGGCGATTAGCTTGAACCGTAACTATGCAATCCTGAAAGAAGGAAATTAACGCCATAATAGGTAAAAAGAACCGAGATGAATCCAAATATGGCCAACATGGCGATCATACCACCGGACCAGCCTCTGGTATATCGTGCATGGAGAATGATCGCATAAAAGAACCAGGTGATAAGCGACCATGTTTCCTTCGGATCCCAGCTCCAATAAGTCCCCCAGGCAGAGTTTGCCCATACAGCTCCGGTAATAATGCCGGCGGTAAGCCAGATAAAACCGAATACCATGGTTTTATGAATAATATCGTCAATAACTGTAAGGGAGGGAAATCGAACCGACAGTGAGGAGCCACCTTCGCCTATGTCTGGATATCTGTTTTTCAACAAATACATGATGCCAAGGGCAGCAGCGACCGCAAAGGCCGCATAACCTATAAAGCAGGTCACTACATGAGCAATCAACCAATTAGATTGCAATGCCGGGACCAGAGGATTTATGGCTTTAGTAATTTCAGTGGAAAATGAAGCATATGCCATGGCGATAAATGCAAGAGGAACGGCGAAAGATCCTATAATTTTTATTTTAAATTTCCATTCCAGCAACAGATACAGAAGTATAATAGTCCAGGAAAAAAAGACTACCGATTCATACATGTTGGTAAGCGGCGCATGCCCAATGCCCATCTGGTACGATTCGACCCAGCGCAACCCTATTCCGGCAGTTTGAACAAGCCAGGCCAAAACGGTAAACACAGTAGCAGCAGTACCGAGTTTGGGAGCCTTAAAAACCAGTATCGCAATGTACAGCAACGACGAGAACAAGTAGGTAAAAGTTGTGATACCAAGTAACTGAGAACTATCCATATGCTATACTCCGTTTAATTCCGTGATCAAAGAGTTGTAAATGAGTGTAAAAAATACTATTGCAATCTCGATTAATTTTATAAGTCGTCATTTTACCGCTGTACTGCCTCTTCAATACTCTCTTTGAGTTCGCCAAAAGCCTTAGCAAAGGCTATTTTATTTTTATTAGCAGAGCCGGACAACCAAAGTTGTGGAATAGAAGAACTATTCTTTCTAAAGAGCCATATTCTCTTATGTGACATAAAGAAGGCGAGATAAAGACCGATCATCATGACACCACAGCCAATATAGACGATCCATACACCGGGATCTTTTGCTACCTGCAATCCGGTTGCGTACATCTGTTTTGCAGATACAGTGTAATCAGTCGCTCCACTTGTGAAAGTAGTAGTATCGTTGTCGTTGAGCCATTTGATAGAAGCAGGATGCTCGCCGGCTTTAAACCATATTTTTGAGCGAACAACTCTTTGTCCAACTGCTTCGGCATTGACAATTCCAACATGGAGATCTTTTTCTTCCCAGGATATTTGTTGCTGGAAGGGGAGAGCGAATTGTCTTGATTCCCCTGAACTATTTTCGGTTATTGTCAATATAAAATCCTGGTATCCCTGATAGCTTGATTGATAGAAAGTAATACCCTTGTAGGTGAGTGGATTATTCACTTCGATTTCTTCAGTAAGTATTTCCTGTCCATTTTCAAGTACGGTAAGGCTGCTTGTATATGCTTTTGGCACCCCGTTGTCATAGAAATCAACAGTGAAAGAATTGCATCGCACTTCAAAGCCGAGTTCCAGGGGGGCAGAATTCTTGTAAGCGAAAGCTTTCTTGGTGGAACTTGTTTCAGGAATCATGACGCTCCCTTTAAATCCAAACAAATGGCCAACAACTGCGCCCACCAGGATTAACAGGATTGAGATATGAACTATGTAGACTCCGAGACGACTCCACTTACCTTTTTGGCTGAAAAAAAGTTCATCTTCGCCAATCTTTTTTGAATGAGCTTTCCAGCCGTTCTTGTTGAGGAGAGAGGGGAGATCAATACGGTCGAGTTTGTTGGTACCGAAATCCCATGCAATGGAATTTGGCATCTTTTCGACACGATCGGGGGCGATTGCAAGGTTATCCGTCGTTATAATTTTCCAGATCAATGGGAAACGGTCAAGACTGCAAATTATGAGATTTGTGCTGAGTATTCCCAATAAACCAAGGAACCACCAGGAATAATACATTTCCGGGATATCTAGAATCTGAAAAAAATGAGCGGTCTTAGCGCCAAACTTATTGACATAAAAAGAAGGAGACTCACCTTGGGGTATAATAGTGCCTATGATTGAAGTAGCAGCAAGGGCACACAGTGTGAATATCGCCAGTTTTACAGAAGAAAAAAAATCCCAGATTTGAGTAAGCAATGTCATTATAGTAGATTTTTTGATGAGAATTATTATTATTTAAGGAGTTTTTACAATAGATTTTAGAATATTGCAAGAAGTACACGTGGCACTGTAGTCATCCCAGTAGTCCTTAAAATATTTTTAACATTCTTCGTTTAAAGAAAATGTCTTTTGAAGGCATTTTGTTTTAAAAGACTGCACAGCTTAAATGATTTTTAACACAAGAACATCAATCTTTTACTCAGTCTAGTGAAAATCTTTGAAATCGGTATTTAATTTGTTATATGGTCACAAAATAGTTGTATAATAATGAGTAATAAGAAAATTACTCATAAGACAGGGAAGAAATGGAAAATACCTTGCCTTAAGTTTTAAAAGAGGGTAGAAAGTCAAATTCTGATCAATCATTTACTAACAGACAATTCATGCATTGCTCCTTTTGACCAGCTATCAAGCTGGGAAAAATGGGAATTGCTCGGAATGGGATAGAAGGAGAAAACAATGGCAAGAGTATGTGAAATATGCGGAAAAGGACCTATGGTAGGAAACAACGTTTCCCACGCACACAACAAGACAAGAAGGCGTTGGCTGCCAAACTTGAAAATGGTGCGCATGGTTACTACCGGTGGCAACAAGAAAAGAACTAAAGTATGTACACGTTGCATTCGTTCCGGAGTAGTTGTAAAAGCTGCCTGAGAATTTAATGTTATGATTGTTTAAGGCGAGAGGATTTAATCCTGCTCGCCTTTTCCTGTTTGAGGATGCGATATGAGTGAAGAAAAGTTGGAATTTCTCAGTTATGAAGAAGCTGTGAAGCTTGTCGGTGCTATCCAGGAAGAAGAGGATATCGAACGGGCAAATAAAAGAATTTTAACTGTATATAGTAAAGAAGATATCGAACTCTGCTGGTTTGATTTTGAAGAAGTAAAAGCTGCAGTTGGAGATGTTGAGGCTGGGGATAAGAAAGCAGCTGTTCAGCGCTATGTTCTGCATCATATTCCTGACTGGGTCCACGATATCTAGAGCGACACTTATGTGCCCTCAATGGGCACTTAAGAATTCCCGGCTTGGAACTGTTCATAATTCAATTTTAGTCTGATTCCTTGAGCCATGCAGATAGCGGCAAAGGAAGGATTGCGCACCCGGAGGAAGGACTGAAACTGTATCTGGTTGCCATTTCCTGACCTTGCTGGAATACAGACACCGGGCGATCGGAAGAGACTACAACTACTATAGTTTCGGGATATTGAGCTGTAAAGCGCAGAGCAGAATTATATCGTGCCCCGCGTGCTCTATTTTCATTATCTACCTTGTGCCCATCAAGCAGACAGGCAAAACCATGTAAATGCAGGTCAGGGCGTATATGCAGCGCACCATCAACTTTTGACAAGCCCTTTGCAAGATTGAGTTTGTTTGGTTGCAGAAGGCTGACAGGCGGTGTTATTGCCTGTCCTGCGATAGCAGCGGGGGTGGAAGCTAAATCAATAACAAATGTACATCCGAACATCTTGTCTTCTGCATTGCGAACGAGGGTCGCAATAATTTTGAAAATACTATTTCTGATAGATGGATCAATGTCATAATCCAGCAATGCTTCCTCAACTTCAAAAAGCCTGGCCCTATGCGTATCAGAGCTGTATTTGCCATCCTGAAAACTACAAATAACTTCGTTTCCCACAAAGAGAAAGCCGAATTTCCCTTGAAAATCTGCTGTAATATGAAAAAGGCTAATATTTTTTTCGGCTATCCCAATAATATTTTTTCCATCTGAAACAAGCGTTCTATTTGAATCTTCCACCGCCTGTAGAAGTTTTCGTACATGTTTGAAATTATTCAGTGGAGGTTGTTCCGAACTCTGAAATCGTGCTAAAAATTGAATTTCACTAAGAAATCTCGGTTCCATAAAAACTAGAGAACCATGTGGGCGAACTCCTTCTTCATTCGTTTTTGAAATGCCCAGGATTGCATCAAGCATGGGGTAGATATGTACCTGTACATCAAGGCCCAGTGCAAGATCAGCTAGGTCGACTAGACAGTCATGGACAGCATGTGAAGCATACTCTCTCAGAAAACTTCCAGATATTCCAGTATAGAGCTGACTGTCATTGGCGATATCGTGCGAAAATCTCAGGACAGCATGCTCCAGCCAGCATTCGATTGGACAAAGTGAGCAGATATTTGGATGATGCTCTGTAAACCACATTTGATAGTAGACGGAACTTGAACTTCCGCCATTGGAAATGAGACCGTCCAGCAGTAAGTTCGGTTGCGGTTCAATATGATTATATGGTCGACAAGAACTTTGGTTGTCTATTGGTCTGCACCAATCCTCATTTCCAAAATAAATATCCTTCAGTTTTGGCTCATATCCACGCAACAGGTTTTGTGGATCGCAAACAAATAACTCTTCGTGTTTTTCTAAAGTAAAAATAACCGCTGATCTACTTGCGCCGGAAAATAAACTTAAACCATCTCTTAAGCCGCATAGCGTTTCACTGATGCATCGATTAACGAAATAGTTTTGTTGCACATTGTCACCCTGTTTTTGTAAAATTGCTCCAACCGAATGTTTCTAGATATATGCTGTAATTCTATCATAATCGTCCAGCTTTTCAAAATCATTGGGAGAGGCGGGGAAGAGACTAAAGCTGAATATTCTTAGTTTCTTTAGAGCAACATAAAAGAAGATGCAAAACAAGGCAACTAGTTCGGTCAAGAGAATGGTTACACCCGGAAGTGTTCAGTTTCTCCGGATGTAAGATTAAACCCTTAATAACGCCAAAACCGGTCGTGAGATTTGAAGGGATTTCTTTTCTGGAATTTATGCCGAGGATTATTGTCACAGATAGTTGAAGTTACATGCCTGGTTCCGTAATATCCTTTCTGGATGGTAATGATTTTCCTGCAGTAGGTTGTATTGTTATAACGATGAAAGTCACGTTTATGATCATTGCGTAAAGTACGTTTGTGATCATTCCTGTAATGTTTTTTATCGTGATCTCTGAAAATCCGGCTTCTGTTGTAACGATTATCATATCGCCGGTTGTCAAATCTTTGGGAGTGGGCAACATTCTGAGAATGTTGATTGATCGACCCTTGGTGCTTATAAAAACCATTATCGATTCTTACCATCAACGTACCGTTGACAGATGCTCCAACGACTACTGATTCGGTACCCGAAATATGACCTCTTTGGTATCTATCACCAGCATGGGCAGTAGTCATAAGCAAAAACAGTGCTAATGTAGATAATGTAGACAGTATAATACTTCCTGATTTCATAACAATTCTCCTTTTTTGAATTGATAAATCCATCCTTTATACTGATAACATTATTCATATTCGATTTTATTCAAAGTGGACATCGACAGATATCGGGTCGAGGCTACCCGACATCACTAACCCGCATTTCTCATGAATGTTGTGTTGGTTATTATAATTTATTTGTCTTTTCAATAGGTTCAATATGCTTTTAATTTTTCTTTAACACCCTACAAGGGGGTATTCTTTTTAATTCCCATGCTTTGTAAGGGACTCTTTTTAGTGCCAGTGCTTTGGGGGTATAAGTGTCTTGGAGGTCACTTTAAGGTTCTAATTTTAAAGTATTCGTCAGATTTCTTGTTATTTAAGAAAGGTTTCTGGAGTAAGGCACTAAATCAACACAATGTTCATGAGAAATACGGGCTAAAGGCCCGCCGACCTCAAAAGCATATTCTAGTCGATGACTTTGAAAGTCGCGGTTGAATCATCCCACAGGTATTCCGATCCAAGCCAGAGTTCTTCGATGAGATCAATGTCTAGATCAATATCAGTTATTTCACTGTATTGGTCGTAAACAGCAAGAATCTCATCATCACTGATGACGTTATCTGCATCAGTATCTGCCCAATGATGTTCATTGATGACAATGGTGTCGCCTCCTTCTATGGAAGTTTCAGAGTCGCCTCTGATAGCGGCAGTACCACTGAACTTCACAGCCTCTTTATTTTTGCCGGATACACTGACCACATAAGCATATACCGCAGCGTTTTCTACTTTTTTGAGCCATTTGATTTGATTATTTTTCAGGCCGCCGACAGTTACTGTGGGGGAAGTGGCATGGACAGTTCCATTCTCTGGAATTGTTTCCTTTATTATGAGGGCAATAGCTTTATCCGGGGCCCCAGAAATTTCAATGATAATTGGGAAAGGCTGGCCGCTGATGC
This sequence comes from Desulforhopalus sp., assembly GCA_049645845.1. Classification (GTDB taxonomy): domain Bacteria; phylum Desulfobacterota; class Desulfobulbia; order Desulfobulbales; family Desulfocapsaceae; genus Desulforhopalus_A. The sequence goes on from JBARUR010000262.1 coordinate 23,370, forward strand.
TATGTGGTGGAATAATTCGAGTTGCGGAAAAAGAACTGTAGGATGGAGTATAGAAAAAGTACCAGGCGGTGATAAAACAGACGACCAGGAAAATTCCTAAAAAGAGTGTTATTAGGAAGTGTTTTTTCGTGAGGCCGACGGATGCATGCTTAACATCGATGTCAGGCAGCTGAGAATTTGTCGATTGTACGTGACAGGGAGAGCTCTCAGTTTGTTCTTCTTCCGGTGCTTCAAGGATTTCCTCGAGTTGGACATTAAGGGCTTCAGCTAATTTAAGCCCATTATCTTTCTTGATG
>JBARUR010000263.1:0-5185 GCA_049645845.1 Desulforhopalus sp.
ATGAACAAGACAACATATATTCTGGCCGGCTGGTTGATTGATGGCAGCGGCGATCCGGTTCAGGAGAAAATGCTGCTGAAGATTGTCAACGGCAGATTTGCGGCAATTGAACAATTTCAACCTAACATTGTTCGGAATGCGTTGCAATTTACCGATCTCTCCCACTGTACACTGATACCTCCTCTTGTTGACAGTCATGTTCATTTATTCATGTCCGGGACTATCGATCAAAGAACCAGGGAATGGCAACTGACTGCGGATTATGAGGAGCTGCGACCGATTATCAGACAGCATCTTCACTATCTTTTTTCCCATGGAGTACTCGCAGTGCGTGACGGCGGCGACAGGGGAGGATTTGCACTTCGGTACAGATCGGAAAAAGAAATGCATCAAGATATAATTCTGAAATGTGCCGGTCGTGCCTGGCATAAAAAAGGCCGTTATGGCAGCCTCATCGGCAGGCATCCTGAGGACGGTGAGAATTTAGCCGAGGCATATAAAAGAGATAATGATTTAGTCGACCATGTTAAATTGGTCAATTCCGGTTTAAACAGCCTGAAAATATTTGCCCGGGAGACAGACCCGCAGTTTACCCGTGAGGATATTGCCAAAGTGGTTGCCGAGGCAGAGCAACAGGGGAGAAAGGTTATGGTTCATGCCAACGGCAGGATCCCGGTTCGGCTGGCCGTTGAAGGAGGCTGCCACTCCATTGAACATGGCTTTTTCATGGGCAGGGAAAATCTCCAGTTGATGGCGGAGAAAGGAACTTTTTGGGTACCGACCTTATTTACCATGAAGGCGTACGGGGAAAATATCAGTTCTGCGCAGGATGGTGCCGATCGCAAGGTGGTTGAAAAAAATCTCAACCATCAACTCGAGCAGTTAGCGATGGCGAGAGAACTGGGGGTAAAAGTTGCCCTTGGAACCGACGCCGGAAGCCTTGGGGTTCTGCACGGGGAATCGATGGTTGAAGAGATGAAGCTTTTTAGAAAGGCCGGTTACAGTTTTGCCGAAACAGTACAATGTGCAACCAGTAATGGTGCTGCATTACTGGGTATAGACGATTTCGGGAAAATAGCAAACGGCAACACGGCAAATTTTCTGGTGGCCAGAGGGGCTCCGGCGCAACTGCCGAGGAAGTTGTCCTATCTTGAGGCAATATATCTACAAGGTGAACCAAGTAAATTATATCAAAAAAATCCTGTTAAACATATCGCCATTACTTGATTACTTGAATCTTGTTATTTCACCGATACCACAGGGCAATGTGCTTTAAGAATGACATGCTGAGCTGTTCTGCCAAAAAGGATTTTGCCGATTTTTGAGCGGCTTTTAACACCGATAATAATTTCATCACAATCATTATCCACAGCATAGGAGACGATATCCTCACCGGCTGTTTTATTCCTGATAAGAAGATGGGTATCGTTTTTGATGTCTTGTTCATCTAATAATTTTGCAGCCTTAGCAAGGTTTTCCTCTGCTTCATTTATCATCTTTTTAGTCGTTCTTTCTCCCCCCTGTAGAGAAGTAACTAATTGAATTTCAGCATCAAAAGCTTTGGCATGTTGTATAGCAAGTTTAAGAAGATCTTGTCCAACGTTAGTTCCTCTGTAGCCAATCAGGATTTGCATAATTTTTTCCTCGGTAATTGCTCTCAACAATAAGAGTTGAGAAAAATAAGATATTAGAAGGGAGAATCAGAGATAATTATAATCTTTTTCAGCAAAAATCTGAAAATTTTTTAAATTCGGATAGAAATAATAATAGTTCTTTCAATATTCATGCCCATACGTATATAATTTTTAGTAAAGTCTCATGGAATCGAGCATTTTGCCTTTTCCGATGAACGGTTACTATTTTGATGTATATCCGAAACTTATAACAAAAACTCTTCTCCCTAATGAACTGTAATAGTCTAATTTTAAAAGATGTCGTTGAAAATATTGGTGCAGCAGCCATTGTTTTTGATGTCGATTCGGTGGTAACTGTCTGTAATAGCATGTCTGCGGCAATTTTCGGACAGTCGGAGGGAGAGCTTATTGGCCGTAGCCTGGCCGAACTTGACCTGGAAATTGTTGATATAAACGGAATCCTTAAACAAAAGAAAGGATTTCCAAACAATAAAATTAAGGAAGATCAAGAACACCCTGTACAATTTGATTTCGGTCTGCAAGTTCCATCTGTTGAACAAATGAGGTGGTTCCGAGCGAATCTACAGCCGATTATGACAGGATCCGAAGAAATCTCTTCCTTGATTCTTTCTTTAGTTGAGATAACCGATCTTGTTGCTCAAAAAAAGACACGGGATCAGATTTTTCTGGCTAAAAGTGAATGGGAAACCACAGTTGATGCACTGGAGGATATCGTTACCATTCAGGACATGGAACGCAGGATAGTCAGGGCAAACAAAAAGGCGCATGAATTGTTCGGATATCCGCTTGGTCAACTGAAGGGAGAGCTGTGTTATGAAATTTTCCATAATAAGTCGTATCCCTGCGAAGAATGTCCAGCTACACTGACAAGCAAAGACCATAGTTCCCACACCGGTATAATGTATAATCATGTCTTAGACAAAACCTTCAATATTTCATCTTTTCCCATTTTAGATCGTGACGGGAACATGTATCAATTTGTTCATGTGGCAAGAGACATCACTCAATCTTTGCTGAATGAATCGGAAAAAAACCGCTTAATGGCGGCTATAGAACAGGCTTCAGAGTCAGTAGTTATCGCTAGCAAAACTAGAGAAATACAATATGTTAATCCCGCTTTTGAGGCAACTACCGGGTATGGGCGGAATGAAGCAATCGGTGAAAATCTCAACTTTCTGAAAAGTGGTGTGCATGACCAGCAATTTTACGACTCGATGTGGACCACCCTTGGGAATAAACAAGTCTGGCGGGGAAGGCTGACTAATCGCAAAAAGGACGGTACCCTGATCAAAGAGGATGCAACAATTTCAGCAGTCCTCGACAAGTCCGGCGAAATAATTAATTATGTCGCTCTCAAGCGGGACGTAACCAGGGAAGAAATTCTTGAACAGCAGCTTCGTCAGGGAATGAAAATGGAAGCTCTGGGAACACTTGCCGGGGGGATTGCCCACGACTTCAACAATATCCTCTCCGCCATGCTGGGTTATGCGGAAATCGCTAAAGGTCGTCTTTCCGTTGACCATCGGGCAAAAAAAGATCTTGATCATGTTATTGCCAGTGGAGACCGGGCTGTGGACTTAGTAAAACAAATCCTGACCTTCAGCAGGCGGGAAAGCTATGGGCAATTCCGGCTATTTAAACTGCAATATATCATCAAAGAAGTCATTAAACTGCTTCGGCCGTCCCTACCGGCAACAATTGAAGTGAAACATGAAATTGACAATTCCTGTCGTTCGGTTTTTGCCGATTCCGGTCAGATATATCAAGTGCTGCTGAACCTGTGCACCAATGCCAGGCAAGCTATAGGTAAAGAACATGGCTGCATAACCATTAAACTTAATGAAATAAAACCGGCTGGTCAAATGGTCGGTGTGGAATTTTTTAAAGACTCCAAAATAATACTGGATCTTGAGGTAAGCGATACCGGATGCGGGATTGAAAAAGAGATGCTCGACAAAATCTTTGACCCTTTTTTTACAACAAGGAAAAAAGAACAGGGCACCGGATTAGGATTAGCAGTTGTTCATGGTATCATTAAAAAGCATAAAGGCGAAATTTCAATTACCAGCACAGTAGGAGAGGGGACATCTGTTCATGTTTATCTCTCAGCTGACGGTGGAAAGGTTGACAACTCGAAGGCCATTTCATTCGCAAAACCCAAATCGTTCTGCAATGAAAGAATCATGATTATTGATGATGAGATCGCTGTTGCTGAAGTATTGCGGTTAAGACTCCGGAAGGAAGGATACAAGGTTACCGTATTCAACAATAGCATAGCCGCTGTGACACACTTTCGAACACATCCGGATTGCTGTGATCTGGTGATAACCGACATGCTCATGCCGGAGATGACCGGAGTGGAACTGGCCCGTGAATTTATAGCTCTCCGTGGTGATATCCCAATCATTCTTCTTACCGGTCACTTTGATAATATTGATAAAAAGCGTGTGAGACAATTAGGGGTGCGAGAATTGCTGCTGAAACCCGTCAAAAAGGAAGAACTTTATCAGGCCATTCGAAAGGTGCTCGATCATGGCTAAAATTTTGATTATTGATGATGATCGTGTCCTGGCGCAGATGTTGTTTGAACAGCTTGAAGCAAATGGTCATGATGCTGCTCCTGCATATACCCTGGCGGGCGGACTGGCTCTATTAGAGCAGGAATTATTTGATATCGTCTTGCTCGATGTTCAACTGCCGGATGGAAATGGACTTGAATATATCCCTGTAATTACAGCGTTCAGTTCAAAGCCGGAAGTCATCATAATCACTGGTCAGGGCGAGGCGGACGGGGCAGAAAAAGCAGTTGTCAGCGGTGCCTGGAGTTATATTGAAAAGCCTTATGTGATAAGAGAACTTTCTTTGCAGTTAGCCAGAGTTCTACAATATAGAAGGGAGAAACAGAAAGTTACCGCAATCCGGGTTTCCTTGAAACGGGATGCCATAATCGGCAGTAGTCCTGCTATAAAAAAATGTCTGGACCAGGTTGCCCGTGCTTCTTCTTCAGATGCAAGTGTTCTTGTGACCGGTGCTACAGGAACCGGTAAAGAGCTTTTTGCCAGGGCAATTCATGAAAACAGCAACAGGGCCGATAAAAATTTTGTTGTAGTCGATTGTGCAGCTCTTCCGGAAACATTAATAGAAAGCACGCTATTTGGTCATGTGAAAGGAGCATTTACCAATGCGGATTCTTCCCAGGATGGTCTTGTCAAACATGCCCATGGGGGAACTCTTTTCCTGGACGAGGTAGGAGAACTTCCGTTGAATATTCAGAAAACGTTCCTGCGTCTTCTTCAGGAGCATGAATACCGGCCGGTCGGATCGACAAAACAGCAATACAGTGATTTCCGGGTTGTTGCTGCTACCAACAGGAATTTAAAAGCTGATGTGAAAGAAGAAAAGTTCAGGAATGATCTTCTTTTCAGGCTCCAGGCCTATACCATTGAGCTGCCGGAATTAAATTCCAGGCTTGAGGATGTTCGTGAGCTGGTACTTCATTTTGTTGCAAAGCTTTGCCAACGATATGGACT
>JBARUR010000264.1:0-3159 GCA_049645845.1 Desulforhopalus sp.
AAAAATCGAAACGCTGACGATTGAGACAGCGATGAAACGGCCCGATCGGGCCTTCTTGTCTCCCAAAATGGTCATGCAGGATATTAATAGTTAGAAAATTGAAACCAGAGAACGTAATGATAGACGACGAAGTTGAAATATCCATCGAAGAGAGAGCAAAGGAATTCCTGAAGCTGTCTGGAAACTGTGCCCAGTCGTCATTCGCAACTATTCAGGAGCAATTCGGTCTAAATTCTGAAGACATATTAAAAGCACTAACGCCCTTCCCTGGTCTTGCCCTCCGGGGGGAGGCTTGCGGTGCTGTAATTGGCTCTCTCATGGCTTTAGGTCTTGTGTACGGTAGAGAGGAGCTGAGTAACCAGAGGGGGTACCTTGCATCTCTTCCATCTGCAAGAAGATTTTGCTCCGAATTCGAGAAGGTATACGGTAGTACATCATGTGCAAACATACTCGAAAACAAAATGGGCAAGAAATTTAATCTTGCAGATTCAAAAGAGTCAAAAGAGTATTTACTAGCTGGTGGACAAGAGATATGTGGTGATGTGGTTGTCTGTGCAGTCAAAATTGCTGCTGAACTGATTAAAAAAAAGAAAATCAAAAAGGACTTCTAACCAACTAGTCCATCCGACACCGGGAAGGCTACGGTTTTGAATTCTTAGGTCAGTGGCCCGGTGCGCTGACCAGCACGTTATGCGCTATAAAAAATAATATCTATGACATGTATTAAGACGGAACCTGATTAGCCGACATTGCTCTCAATTAAAAATGTATCTAACGTGCTGAAAATATATCATTTGTAGCCATGTTGCTTGTCGGCTGTTTGACGTACGGCTTAATAAGATAATAGTATTCATCGTAATATCTTGTTTGGCCGGAATAAAAAAACCAATATATGGTGGTCTAGCAGGGATGATTGCAGCGGTTGTAATGAGTATGATATGGAATCCTTTTGACTTGCCAACTGTTGTTGTCCTTGCTCCATTTGGTTTTGGATTTGGTCAAATTTTAGGTTTATGGGCTTGGAATTTATTTCATGAATCTGGATACTATAAGCAAAACGAAAGAACCTATTACATGTCTATGTCTGAAAACATGGGAGGTGGCATTATTTATACAGATGAAGAAGAAAAAAATGCAAAAGACAATAACAGAAAAATTAAATAGCAATAAATCGCATAACAAAAGGTTGAAGAGGGACGAAAACACGATTGTGCAATAGGAATTTCATATTAAGGAATCCTTAATCAAAACTTCCATGTGCTTCTTGAACCCAGTGTAGTGTTTCCGCCCCTTAACCTGACTGTTATGCTCAGAGACAATTAAATGAACCAAACGATTCTATGCATTTTTGACAACTACCAAACGTTTTTTACGGGATTATTAGGTTTCGCTGGCGTAATTATTACTATGGTTGTCAACGCTAGAAACCAAAGAAAAATCCAATCACGACAAATGGATCATGAAGCAAGGTCATTACGTGTAGCACTTAAATCAGAACTATCAGCCAATAAAAAATCCTATGAAGATCGCATTCAACAATTTAGTGAAACCACCGATTTTAGCGGTGGACAAATTCAAAATATTACTTTTGACAATATTTACAAAGAGCTTCTAAGTAAAATTGGTATACTCTCAGAAGAGGAAATAGAAAAAATCGTCAAAGCATATTTATTAATCGAGGAACTTCCCTATAGACTTAAAATACTGGAGGGAATAAACAATAATGGCTATAACGATGAATTTATTTGGTTGAAACGAGAGCATTTCTCTATTGCAGCTGATATCCATAGTAGCATTCTTCCTGAAATAATGAAGGCGATAGACTCAATTAGTTATGAACTCAGTCAAAAAAAGAAAAATAGCATATGCATAACCACCGCCTCCACACGGAACCCGCAAAAAACGCGGGTCCGGTGAGGCGGAACGTTATATCTCTAAGGAATATCATGAACGAAAACACTTTAGGTATTCACGAAGTTTACGATACAAGAGAAAAATACATAATAATTGGCCTAACAGGAAGAACCGGCGCAGGATGTAGTACAGCAGCTGAAATTTTAGCTATTAAGCAGTACGTTGATTACCCGACATTAAAATATACTTTGTCCATGGATGCCTGAAGAAAGACTTGATTTTCTCCGGAAGCCTTCCAAGAGAACGCATGATACTCTCAACTCTTTTGGATAATTCAAAACCGTTCTTTGTACTTTGTCGACCAATCTTATGATTTTTCAAATAATTCCAGACATGTTCATCAGGATTGAGTTCAGGAGAGTAAGGTGGCAAAAAGAACAGATGAAGCTTGCCGTTTGTGCTCTTCACAAAATCTCGTACTTCCTTAGATCTATGTACAGAATGATTGTCCAAAATCAAAAATACAGGTCGATTTGCTTTATAAAGCAAGCACTTCAAAAATTCTATAAATACGGTAGAAGTCACATTACCTTCTGTTGCCATGAACCGCATAGTTCCTCTGGGACTGATCGCCGAAATGAGGTTCACTCTGTGTCGAGAACCAGTGGTCTTCACAACTGGAGTTTTACCAATCGGTGCCCAAGTTGTGCCAGAATGATAATCGGATCGTACAGACGACTCATCCCCAAAGAAGATCTCAGCATTCTGCTCTCGTGCAAGCCTACGAATACCAGGGAAATCTTCAGCCATCCATTTAAACACAGCAAGTTCATCTCGTTGCAGTGCCCTGCGTGTTGGGCGTTGAGGGCTCAGACCAAGTTTTTTGAGCAGGCGTCCAACAGTGACTTCACTCATCTTAACCCTGAATTTTCGCCAAATCAGCTCTTGCACCATACTCCGAGTCCAAAGTGCAAATTCAAATTTGAGTTGTCGTGGATCAACGCCAACCACGAGGCGGTAAATTTTTTGGAGTTGATTGCCATTAAGTTTTGGATTTTTACCTGGAGCTTTGCGACTACGAAGTGCATCAAAGCCACCCTCTCGATATTTGGCGAGCCACTCGTATATCTGAGACCTGGTAAAACCAAGTGCCTTAATGATAACTTCAGGGCTTTCTCCGGCTTCAACACGCTTTACAGCTCTGATTCGGATTTCTTCAAGCGCCTTACGATTTATTTTTCTTCCGTCAAGTTCATTCATGAACCGAGTATAACCCATGTCGGCTAATCAATGCACTAGTTAATA
>JBARUR010000265.1:0-3057 GCA_049645845.1 Desulforhopalus sp.
AGTCCTGGCTTATTTTCCCGTTTACCGGGGTTAGTGCCTTATTCCAGAAAACCTACCATAGAACAAGAAAACTGGATAATACTTTAAAATTAGAATCTTAAAGTTACCTCCAAGGCACTTATACCCCCCAAGGGGGCACTGAACTGAGTACCCGCAAAGCACGGGCACTGTAAAGTGCTACCCCCTTGTGTGGGGTGCTGGCAAGTTAAAGTTATATAATTGTATCATTGGTTCCATAAAAAACTCTGTTGAATATTAATTCAACAGAGTTTTTTTTTGTTCTGCAGAAATTTGTGATATCCTTCCTTAACACATTTTTAATCTATTAAAAGCACAACGCTAAATTTAATTTTTTGGAAGGAGTTTCTACAATGTTGAACCGTTTTTCTGTCAAAGGCAGAATGTATCTTATAATCATTGCCATTCTGGCATTGTTCTTTGTTATGGTATTTTTTGCCATTCAAAACGGTAATAAAGTCCGTGATATGGGGATCGCTAAGACCGGAGAGGTAATGCTTGCTGATCAGAAGGCCAAACTGCAGGTGGCCAGTCATTCCCTTGCATTAGCTGCCGGACATGCCGTCGAGGGCGTCGAAACCCTCGAGGAAAAAATTACTATAATCCGCAACTTAATCGACGATATAAGATTTGAAAGTGATAAATCAGGATATTTTTTTGTATATAATAACACCACCAATGTAGCTTTACCGCCAAACAAGTCCTTACAGGGTAAGGATCTTGGTGACCTGAAAGACCCTAATGGCGTTTATCTTGTCAGAGAGCTACGGGATAAGGCCAATGGCGGTGGTGGGTTTGTTGAATACATATGGCCCAAGCCCGGTGCCGGAGATGTTCCTAAACTCAGTTATGCAGAGATGATCCCAGGGACAGAAATGTGGATTGGCACAGGTGTTTACCTGGATAATATTGCCGCCTATGAAGCATTGATGAAAGGGGACCTTAATGCACAGGTTTCCAAAAACGTTACAACAATGCTTCTCATAGCCGGAGCCATTTTTGTAGGGATTATTACTCTGTGTCTGCTCATCGTTTTTGGCCTGGTCAATGCCTTGAAGTTATTGATTCTGAACTTCCGGGATATTGCAGAAGGTGAGGGCGATTTAACCAAACGCATTGTTCTGAAGTCTAATGATGAGATTGCAGAGCTCGCCAAATTGTTTAATATTTTTATCGAAAAACTTCAGGGCATTATAGGATCTATTTCAGCCAATACCAAAAAATTAGGGCAAGAATCGATGAATTTATCAAACTTTGCCTCAAGTCTTTCCAAAAGTGCCCAGGATACCTCCGGTCGGTCAGGGAATGTTGCAGCAGCTACAGAAGAAATGAGCGCCAATTTAAATAATGTTGCTGCAGCCATGGAGGAATCAACGACAAATACAAGTATGGTGGCAAGTGCCGCTGAAGAGATGACGGCAACTATCAATGAGATTGCTGAATATTCGGGACAGGCTCACGGTATTTCCCTTAAAGCTGTAAAACAGGCTCAAGGAACATCGGAAAGAATGACCAGACTGGGAGCTTCGGCGGATGCAATCAGCAAAGTAACGGAAACTATCACCGAAATTTCTGAACAGACTAATCTCCTGGCTTTGAACGCTACCATTGAAGCGGCTCGTGCAGGTGAGGCAGGGAAAGGCTTTGCCGTCGTTGCCAATGAAATCAAGGAATTGGCCAAACAAACAGCAATGGCCACTCTCGATATCAAAACTAAAATTGATGATGTTCAGCAGACAACCACCGGAACAGTCAAAGATATTCAAGAGATCAGCACTGTTATAAATAACGTGAATGAGATTGTTGCAACCATTACCCGGGCGGTCGGCGAACAATCGAAAGCTACCCAGGAAATTGCTCTCAATATCAATCAGGCTGCAGAAGGGCTTGGCGAAGTAAATGAGAATGTAAGCCAGGTTTCCGTTGTTGCTTCAACGATCACTCATGATATTGCCCTGGTTAACTCAGCTTCAGGAGATGTGTCACAAACCAGTTCTGAAATGCAGGCAAGCAGCTTGAGTCTCCAGTCACTTACTAAGGATTTGCAGAAGGCTGTAGATAGTTTTAAAATATGATGGCGTCGTAAAAAATCTTCATCTGTTTTTTATCGCCCGGTGCAGATTATAAGAGCATAATAAAACAGGATAGCAATAAATGTCTTTACTATTGCTATCCTGTTTTTGTTTATCTGGTGATAAACATTCCAGCAGTCAACAGGTTATCATCGATTGCTGCGAATAACCCTGCTTTCAGTGACGACGAGGTCAAGAATTTCGTCATGCTCCTGGAGCGGTGCTTTTTCTACGATCTGTAAATCAAAAGCCAAACCTATTCGCGCAGCCTTTGGTACTTTGGCAAGAAAACGGTCATAGTAGCCGCCTCCATACCCGAATCTTCCCCCCCGTTCATCGAAAACAGACCCAGGTAATAAAATTGTTTCGATCTCTTCTGGGAGAACCTCATGGGCTTTACAGAGTTCTTTTCTCGGTTCAGGAATGTCGCAATATCCTGGTTCAAGATCTTTGATCCTGCTGTTGATATGAATTGCATCGAGTCTTTTCTCCCGAACCCGGGTAATGGGGACAATTACCTTTTTCCCCATATTGATCAGGGCGTCAATTAAAGACAGAGTGGCGACTTCGCTTCTGAAACTGACATAGACAAAAATATTTTGGCGGTCACGGAGCTGTTTAAGGGACAAAAGTCGTTCCTGTATTGCTGTCGATTTGGTATCGATCTCATTTGGTGAAAGTCTATTCCGATTTGCCAGAATATTTTTTCTCAACTGAGCGGAATCTAGCATATTGGGATCTCCTTGGTTTTGACGATTGTGGCATTACAATCGTTGAATGATGTAGAGATAGGCTGGAAGCCTGCTTTGTATTTTTAATCTGTTAAATTCGAATAAACGACGGCGAGATGGTTGATCAAAGCTTAGTGGAGAAAAATAGATAGATCCTTTTGGCTTAACATGGGGTAATTGTTCTCTGATCAGGTCGAGGATTTTTTTGTAGTGGTTGTCCGGTAGGTCTTCATCCA
>JBARUR010000266.1:0-11233 GCA_049645845.1 Desulforhopalus sp.
CAAGCAATAACACGCATTTCCAGGTTCGGCCTATAGAATCCTGTATTGATAACATTTTGATTATTTATATCAAATGCTTCAGCCATATCAGCAGAAACTTTAGGGGTCGCCGTTGCTGTTAGGGCGAGCACTCGCTCCACGCAAAGTTCTTTTGCCGCCCGAGCAAGTTTTAAGTAATCAGGCCGAAAATTATGTCCCCATGCAGAAATGCAATGCGCTTCATCTACCGCCAACAAACTGAGTTGTTGGTCTTTGATGATACTTAAGAACCGTTCGTTTGACATGCGCTCGGGAGCAACAAACAGAATTTTAAGTTGCCCTGTACGAATGTTGTTAATTGCATTGCGGTAGCTTTCAGCATCCAGGCTGGAGTCAAGACGCTCAGCAGCTATACCCTGTTTCTTTAAGCTGTCAATTTGATCTTTCATAAGTGCAATTAATGGCGAAATCACAAGGGTCAACCCAGGCAACAGTAAGGCGGGTAATTGATAACAAAGACTTTTGCCAGAGCCAGTGGGAAAGATGGCAGCGGCGCTCTCACCATTTAGCAGTGTTGTTATGACTTCTTCCTGCCCGGAACGAAACTCATCAAATCCAAAATGATCTTTTAGCGTTTGGTAAATATCGGTTTTGTCTATTTGATCTTTAGTTTGTTGAATATCCATGGTTTAATCATTTTTTGGTTTCATCGGTTTATAAGCATGAGCCACGATTCTATTGATTCCATAATTGTATCATGTCGTCAAACATCTGTGCAGAGTCGTGATTAACTCACTCTCTAAAACTGTGCGAAAAACTTTACAAAAATCAGATACTGAGTATTTTTACCTTTTAATTCTCACACATTACAAGAGTATTTTGGGGGCAATTACTTTTACTTTAAAAACTTATCATGAAGGACATCGCAATGCGAACTTTACTGACTATCATTCTAGTCGGAACATTTTGTACGACTCCCCTATCAGCGCAGGAGTTCCAGGGAACTGTTAAAGACATTCAAAATTCAGGGAAAATAAAAATTGGGTATCGTCAATCTATGCCACCAATGTCTTTTCTCAATAAAGATGGTATTCCAAGCGGGTATTCTGTAGATCTCTGCAATAGCATAGCAGCAGAAGTAAAAAACAAAATTGGCAAAGACATAAGCATTGAATATGTCCCTGTAACAAGTGAAGATAGATTTGAGGCACTCACTTCCAAAAGGATTGATATATTATGCGGGTCAACAACTGTCACCTTAGCTCGTCGAGAATTAGTCGATTTTACACAACTGACTTTTGTGACAGGTGGTTCGTATTTGGTATTAAGAAAACATAAAACCAAGAACGATTCTGACGGCAAAAAGATCGGTGTCGAAAAGAATACAAGAACAGCAGAAGCGTTGAAAAAAGTGTCCGAGGAAACTGAAAGTAAGATTGAGATCGTTTTACTTAACTCCAAGGATGAAGGACTCAGTGCCTTAAAAAAAGGCGAGATCGATATGTTTTCGGCAGATCAGGTTGTTCTTATCGGACTTGCTCTAAAAGAAGATAGCCCAAGCGAATTTAGAATTCTTTCTGATATGTTTTCTCACGACCCCATTGCTTTAGCTGTGAGAAGAAACGATGCCGATTTCCGTTTAATTGCCGATACGGCACTATCTAATCTGTATGAAACACAGCAGATTAAGACAATATACAAAAAATGGTTTAGTGAATTTAATCCGAGCATGCCGTCAGAACTTCGGACATTATTCAAATTCAATACAATACCGGTTGAGTAGAAATGCAAAGGGCTTGGAATAGTGAAATATAATTGCTGTAGACGCTTATCTGAGCCGCTTAGAACTATCCTATTGCGGTATATTGCAGGAATTGGTTCCGCGCCACAGTTTTGCACTGCCAACAATAAATGATAGCCCCAAATTAAGTATTTTGAAATTATTGTTTTTTTTCATATAATCTTTGCACTTTCGCTTTGTTGGTCATTATTGCGGACTCATGTAGTCCAAAATAATTGCTGCCACTGTCATCGCTTCCTCAAGCATTTTGCCACCATAGCGATGGGAAATACCAGCCAAGAGCATTTGTTTATTGACAACAGATTCTTCACCGGTTGAGACTGCAAGTGAGGCAAGGGCCGCCAGAGCCCTCTGCGAAGTTTTGATGTTTAGTCCTGCAAAATCGACATCGATAACTTTCGCCCCGGTTTCAGGGAGAGCGAGTTCGCTCCCTTTGATTATTAAGGTGTCTGGTCCCAGGGACCTGAAAATATCTTTTTTTCTGGCAATACCCTCAGCAGCAAGACACAGGATAACTGAAGGTTTGCTGATCCCGGTATAATCAATTGGTTTTCGATCAAGTACCACTTCGGACACAGAATGGCCGCGCAGCACGGTTATGGGATAATCATTTTTCTGGGTAACATGCAGACCGCCGCTCATCCCGGCAAGGCAGAGTATTTCTCCTGCGGTATTGATATATTGCCCGGCAGCGCCGAGTATCAGGATTTCGCTCCGCTTATTAAATGCGGGTGCTTCACAGATTGCTTCAATTCTCGGAATTTCCCCAATAGGGCGACTTTCAGCAGCGATCCTTCGATAATGGGCAGAATATTCTTCACGCTCATTTGCCGCAATTACGCCTGTGTTAACGGTTGTGCTGTCCATCTCTTCTTCAAGTTGGGTCAGGGTGACGCGATTACGTTTTAAATAGCGTCCTGGACAGATTCCCCAAATATCCATCAACGAGAATCCCGGGTAGCGGATGGCCGCCGCAAGTTGGGCGGATAGCTCCTTGTTGCTCGCCATCGTCCGGTCGACGTAGGGCGCTCCAGCGGCGTCGGCGACTCGGCAGATATCCAGCGGTTTTTCCAGTTGATTAAGAAAATTGGAAGTAGGTTTAGCTTCAACCGGCGTGGTGGCCGAGCATTGCCCTCCAGTCATGCCATAGTTGAAATTGTTCAGTATCAGCAGGGTGAGATCCATATTTCGTCTGCAACTGCTGAGAACATGGGCTCCACCGATTCCAAGCCCGCCATCACCCATGACAACAATGACCGTTAATTCCGGCCTGGCCATCTTCAAACCGGTTGCATAGGTCAACGCACGGCCGTGGAGACCATGGAAGGCATGGGTGTTAAAGAAGGTATCAAAGAGACCGGAACAGCCTATGTCACTGACGATAGCGACATTTTCGCCACGAAGTTCCAGCGCCTGGAGAGCCCGGTCAAGTCCATGGACAACCTTTTCATGGGAACAACCTGGACAAAAGACTGGTGGCCGGCTAGCGTTAAGAAGAGTCGTCATGCTGTAACCTCTTTGACAATTCGCTCGGGAGATATAAGCTCACCATTCATCTGTCCATAAAACCGAACCGGCACAGAACCTGCCAATCGCTCGATCTCTCTGACGTACTGGCCGTTATTCATTTCAACCACAACAATTTCTTTTTTACCTTGAATGGCTTGTCGAATCAGGTTTTGCGGGACTGGATAAAGGGTTTTCAGAATGAGCAGAGATATTTTGCAGCCTGTTTGCCTCAGTTCACGCACTGCCGTCTTTGCCGCTCTTGCAGTCACACCGTAAACGATCAGCAGGGTTACGTCGTCATCCTCGTCAGGTTGAGGATCAAGCTCAAAGAAGGTGAAATCATCAACGGTGCTGTGAAGTTTTTCTTTCAGCCGGAGGATTACTTGCTCAATGACTGCAGAATCGGTGGTTATATATCCCTCCGGTCCATGTGTCGATGAGGTCTGGCGCGACAATCGGCTGCCGCCCCCCATTGGCAAAAAGGGCGGAACCAGCTCTCCGGGGAGCGGTTCAAAAGGATGCCCGGAGTGATCGGCCGGACATTGTTTTCGCTGCAGAGGCACCGGGACCGTTAGTCCATCCAGATCGACACTCTCCCTGGTCATGGCTATTTCCTTATTTGAGGCAATAAAAACCGGGCAGCGATATTGTTCCGCAAGATTAAAGGCATGCATGGTCAGGAGGTAACAATCCTGCACATCCATCGGCGCCAGAACAATGACCGGCAGTCCGCCACTATTGCCCCAGCGCAGGAACTGGATATCACCGTCGGCTCCCTTGGTGGCCGATCCCGTCGACGGACCAAGCCGCTGAACATCGACGATAACAAGGGGAATCTCCCCGCCGATGGCAAATGATATCTGCTCGCTGTACAGGCTGATTCCAGGCCCCGATGTCGCGGTCATTGCCTTTATTCCGCCCATTGACGCTCCGAGACAAAAACCGATGGAGGCAATCTCGTCTTCCCCCTGCATGCAAACTCCCCCGGCAGGTGGCAGGAGCTGCAGCATCTGGTGATAGATTGAAGTGGCCGGTGTTATAGGGTAACCGGCATAAAATTCACACCCTGCAGCCATCGCCCCTCTGGCGATCGCTTCATTGCCTTCGAGAAAGGTAAGCGCCATGAGATATTCTCACCGATTGATTTATTTTAAGATCAATATGTTGACCATTTAGCATCCACTTGTTCCTGGACTTTATTCAGTATTTCTTTATCAAGGGACTTGAATCTTCCCTGGGTGTTAAAATAATCCGTGACGGGCGGGCGTGTTTTTCCGACAAGGCTTTTAGATGCGCCGGTAAGTGTGAATGCACCGTTTTCAATTTCATACAGATCAAAAAGGCCAGTCTGCACAGCCAGTTTGCCTATTTTAATGGTATATCTTGTATCAAAACTCCATCCCGGAGGACACGGGGTATGCACATGGATATATTTTGGACCGGACATTGTGGTTGCCTTCTTCACCTTGTCATAGAAATCCAAAGGATAAGCGGCGGAAGCGGTGGCAACATAGCCGATGCCGTGGGCCGCGATAATTGCTGGGACGTCTTTTTTCTCCTGCAGTTTGCCATGGATGGGTGTTGTCGTGGTCAAAACTCCCTGCGGAGTGGTTCCGGAGCGTTGCACACCTGTATTCATATATGCTTCATTGTCGTAGCAGATATAAATAATATCCTCTCTCCTCTCACATGCTCCTGAAAGGGCCTGTATCCCTATATCACCGGTTCCGCCATCTCCGGCCCAAGCAACGACATTGACATTTTCCTTTTTCAATGCCCTCATGGCCGCCCGAACGCCTGTCGCAGCAGCTCCTGTTGAGGCAAAGGTGACATTAACACAGGGAAGCTTGGTAGAAGCTACCGGATAAAGACCTTGCAGGACAGTAAGACAACTGGGAGGAACCACCAGTATGGTATTTTTACCAAGCGCCTTAAGGCCAATACGGTAAACGATCGACAGCCCGCAACCCGAACATGCACGGTTTCCCGGATGGACAAACTCTTCTTCGGTCAGGTTGAGTATAGTTGTTTGATTTTCCATAATAGTGCTCTCTAAAGTTTTAAGCCGATCCAGCGCGGAGTATCTTCAAAGGTCTCAGGAGATGTGCAGGATTCGGTGAGTGCATCGAGAAGCTGCTGGGTTTTTATCTCTCTTCCGCCAAGGCCTACGATATAGTTATGGATCAGGGGCCTGTCTGCCTTGTTATAAAGGGCAGCCTTGATATCGGCATATAATGCACCTTGATTTCCATAACTTAAAGCCTTCTCAAAGACGATTGCACATTTCTTTCCGGTGAGCGCATCAACTATTGCCTTATCAGGAAAAGGCCGGTACATCTGCACGCCCATGACGCCAATTTTCAGGTCATTTTCCCTCATGATATCGATGACATCTCTCAGATGATAGGAGAGGGATCCGATACAGACGGCAACAAAATCGGCGTCGTCACACCGGTATTCTTCAATCAGGGGATTTCCTCCCCGACCGAATTCTTTTTCGAAATCCTTATCTATTTCTATAAAGGTATCGATTGCCGCCCGAAGATCTTCCTGCAAATTATAACGTATTTCGATATAGCCGGGAGCAACAACACCCGCCCCATCCGGCCTTACATCCGGCAGTGTCACGGTATTGAAATTTCCAGGATTTTCAGGGTCAAGAAAATGCTGCGGCGCAAAAGGCGGCAGAAAGGCATCGACCTTCTTTTGATCAGGCTGATCAAAAGGCATATAGGTATGGGACAGAAGATAGCCATCGTAACAAACCATGACCGGGATACTTACCGTCTGGGCCAGGCGAAAGGCCTTGATCACGGAATCGATTATCTGCTGATGATCATTGGCATAGATCTGTATCCAACCGACATCTCTTTGAGAAATTGTATCCTGCTGATCATTCCACACTGTCCAAGGCGCACCGACCCCACGGTTGGCAACGCACATAACGATGGGCAGTCTGGCCCCTACGGCCCAGTGCAGTTGTTCCACCATATAGAGAAGGCCATTGGCACTTGTCGCCGTAAAAGCCCTTGTCCCGGCGGTTGAAGCAGCAATACAGACAGACATGGCACTGTGTTCGCTCTCAACTGGAATATATTCAGCGTCCAGCTCTCCCGATTCAACAAATTCGGACAATTTTTCCGTTAGGGGAGTTTGTGGAGTGATAGGATATGCTGCAATGACCTGAGCCCGCGAAAGCCTGACACCTGTCGCCGCCGCCACATTTCCAGATTCGATGATATGCATTATTTCTCCTCCACTGGATGCGTTGACTCGTCGACCATACTGATTGCCCCCGCCGGGCACTCCTCGGCACAGATACCGCAACCTTTGCAGTAGTCATAGTTTATAACGGGTGGAATAGTCTTTGAAACAACGGAATCAGGACAATAGAGCCAGCATTGAAAACAGGCCTTTTTGTTCTTTTTCGCTGGAATACAGGCTTCAAGATTTATAATGGGTCGCAGTACTCGCCAGGATCCTGTATTTCCACCATCACCGGGACCGGGTGCACTGCGTGAAATTTTGTCACAAAATTTTCTGGTAGTCATTTCTTTACCTTCTATTTCAGTAAGTTAAACCAGTTCTGTTATTTTAGAAATTTCGGTATGTTCATAAGCTATTTTTGCTGCTGCACTGTTCTTTTCCGGTTTTTTACCGATAAATTCTTTTTCAATCGCCTGGACGAGAACATTGATATCAACAAGACCGCTTGCTTTGGAAAAAGCACCGATTATGCCTGAATTGACTATTCCAGGCGGCAATCCTGCCTCAACCGCATGTTTCGTTACATCGGAAACTGCAACTGTCATCCCGGCAAAGCTGTATTCGGAAGCGGGCTTGGGCGCATTCAGGACGACAAGTCCATGTTCTTTCAGACCTGCCGCAACATTGACTTCGTCCAGAAGGGTATGATCCAGAACAACAACCATATCCGGTGTGGTTATAGGCGAAAGATCATATATCTTTTCTTTCGAGATTTTAAGTGAGGTAAATACCGGAGCACCTCTACGTTCGGTGCCGAATGTCGGAGCCATAACCACGCCTTTGTAGCCGGAGATAAACGCTGCATTGGCAACGATCTTTGCCGCGGTAATTGCTCCCTGGCCCCCACGTCCATGCCATCGTATTTCAATTATATCTTTTTTCATTGTTCACCGATAATCTTTTGAGTTTTCGTGTCCTCTTCGAATCGCATCTTCCTCAGATGGCGACAATATTATCATAAAAAGTAGATATTGATTAAACGTCAGAACAAATAGTATAGTCCGTCGCATGATAATAAATTATTCGTTAAAATTCTGTGCTTTTTAGTGCCTTACTCCAGAAAACTTGTCACTCTGTTCAGTACCCCCTTGAGTGGTGTAAAACAAGAAATCTGGAGAATACTTTAAAATTAGAATCTTAGAAGCACCTCTAAGGCACTTATCCCCTACAAAGCATGGGGACTAAAAAGAGTACCCCCTCAAGGGAACACTGAACTGAGTACCCGCAAAGCATGGGGATTAAAAAGAATCCCCCTTGTAGGGTGTTTAGGATATAAATTTTATTTAATTATTCACTACAACAAACAGAGGTCACTGTGGACATCACATTCAAAAAAGCTGATACACTAAAAAATCACCCCGAGGATTCGGCTCTGGGTTTTGGAACAGTCTTTACTGACTATATGTTCAATATGGATTACTCCCCTGAGGCGGGCTGGCATAATCCTCGTATTGAGCCTTATGGCCCGATTGCCATGGATCCGTCCACCATGGTCCTCCACTATGGGCAGGCAATTTTCGAGGGTTTAAAGGCGTACAGGACTGAGTCAGGTGAAATCCAGCTTTTCAGGCCAAAGGATAATTTAAGTCGTTTCAACCAATCAGCCGAAAGACTCTGCATGCCTGAACTGGATGAAGAATTTATCCTTGAAGCTCTTATAAAGCTGTTGAAAATTGAGAAAAATTGGGTTCCGGGTGCCGCGGGAACATCCCTTTATATCCGCCCGACCATCATCGCCACCGACCCCTATCTTGGCCTGCGCTCATCGAACACCTATCGGTTTTTTATCATTTTCTCTCCTGTCGGCGCATATTACCCGGAAGGTTTCAATCCTGTGAAAATCTGGGTGACAACAGAATATGTTCGTGCGGTAAGAGGCGGGGTAGGTCAGGCTAAAACAGCCGGAAATTATGCTGCAAGTCTCTATGCAACAAATCTTGCAAATAAAGACGGCTATACCCAGGTCATGTGGCTTGACGGCGTTGAGCTTAAGTATGTCGAAGAAGTTGGCTCGATGAACATCTTTTTTGTGATCGGCAATGAACTTATTACTCCACAGTTAAATAGAAGCATTCTGGCCGGAGTAACACGGGACTCAGTCATACAACTTGCCAAATCCTGGGATGTAAAGGTAACGGAAAGAAAAATCAGTATCGATGAAATATATGAAGCTCATGAAAAAGGAGAATTGAAGGAGGTTTTCGGTTCCGGAACCGCAGCCGTCATTTCCCCTGTCGGTAATATTAAATACAACGGCAAAGAAATTACTATTAATAACGGAGAAGTCGGCCCGTTGTCTGCAAAACTCTTTACAAAGTTGATGGACATTCAATACGGAAAAGCAGAAGACTCCTTCAACTGGACCATGCCTGTACGGTGAGCTTCGGTCTCGCCGTACAGATGAACAGGGCCTCTCTTCGTCAAGAGGCCCCTGTTGTCGATCTATAGAATTATCATTTCCTCTTTGGCATATACCACCGCCAGCATCGTTGCCGGTTCTTTACCATGGCACGAAACCACATGGGGAACAGTCGAATCGTAATAAATAGAATCTCCGGGATTAAGAATCTCTGTTTTATCTATGAGTTTTATTTCAACTTTTCCTTCCAAAATGAAAAGAATTTCTTCACCAATATGCTGATTAGGTTCAGTTTGTTGAGATTCAGTCGGATTGATCGTCACCAAAAAGGGTTCCATGTGCCGGTTTTTTTTCTTGTAGCCAAGAGACTGATAACTGTATCCGCCGGCCTTACTGTCGGTGGAATTGAAGCGTGAGACGGTTTTCCTGTCATCGCTTCTAACAATGCAATAAGGAGAATCTCCGCTTTCTCCAAAAAAATCTCCTACCGAAATCCCAAACACCGTAGCTAGGCTGACGATATTGCCGAGTGGAGGAGAAACCATATGGCGCTCGATGCCGTTAATGGTTGATTCGGATATGCCGGATTGTTCAGCAACCTCGGCTATCGACAGTCCTTTGGCTTTTCTCAGGCCCCTGATCCTTTCTCCGATTTTCATTTCTTTATCCGGCATCTTGCATCTCCTTTGGTCTTCTCCTTAAGTATCCTTCAGGGCTTCTCCCAGGAGGTTGTCCAAGAATAGCGGACACCCCCTAGATGTTTGGCCACAGTTGAGCCGACTGCTCCCTGAGCTTCATCTTCATAACCTTACCACTGGCGGTAAGGGGATATTCCTTCAAGAAATGGACAAACTTCGGTGTCTTGAACCAGGCTATCTTACCGTGGCAAAAATCAATAACATCCTGGGGAGATATATCCGAATCAGGATGCGGGATAACAAACGCGCCCGGCTGCTCACCATATTTTACACTGGGTACGCCAACTACCTGAACATCCTGCACTCCACTCATTTGATGCAGGAAATCCTCTATCTCTTTCGGATAAATATTTTCTCCGCCACGGATAATCATATCCTTGATGCGCCCGGTAATGGCAAAATAACCGTCTTCATCCATAATACCGATATCTCCAGAATGGAGAAAACCATCTTTATCTATAGCTTCAGCTGTGTTCTCAGGCATTTTATAATATCCCTTCATGATATTATAACCGCGACAGACGACTTCACCATGGCGCCCTGGCGGAAGAGTTTCACCCGTTTTTTGATCAACGATCTTTACTTCGATGCCGGGCATTGCCTTGCCAACGGTCTCACATTTCTTCTGTATGGATGGCTCGTTGTACATGGTCTGGGTCATGCCCGGCGATGCCTCGGTAAGCCCAAAGACAATTGTTACTTCGGACATATTCATCTTCTTTATGCAGTCATTCATGCTTTTTACCGGACAGGGAGACCCCGCCATTATACCGGTGCGCAAAGAAGAAAAGTCGAACTTCTTGAAAAGCTTATGGTCCATCATGGCAATAAACATGGTGGGAACACCATATACACCAGTACATTTTTCCATCTCGATGGACATCATCACATCGACGGGATCATACGTCTCGACAAAGACCATCGTCGCTCCATGATTGACGCAGGCCATTACGCCCAATACACAGCCAAAACAGTGGAAAAGCGGGACGGGTATGCATATGCGATCGACATGACTGAAATTTTGTCCCGCACCAAGCCAGTAACCGTTGTTGCCGATGTTGATGTGCGTGAGCATCACACCTTTTGGAAAACCTGTAGTTCCCGACGTGTATTGCATATTAATGACATCATGGGGGCTCAGGGAATCCTGACGTTCCCGATACTCTTCATCATCGGTTGCGACCGACAGCGACATGACTTCCGACATGGAGTAGAGACCCCGGTGCTTCTCCGGCCCAAGAAAAAAGACTCTCTTCAAACAGGGATATTCACTCGAACACAATTCCCCTCTCGGGTGCGTCTTGAGTTCGGGAATCAAGTTATACAGTATTTCCAGGTAGTTTGCATCACGCAGTCCATTGATAATGAATATGTTTTCACAGTCTGACTGCTTTAAGACATAGTCAATTTCCGCCGAACGGTAATTGGTGTTGATGGTCAGCAATATAGCACCGATACGGGCAGTTGCAAACTGTAGAGCGACCCAGTGCGGTACATTAGTTGCCCACACTGCTACCTTTTCCCCCTTCTTGATGCCCATGGCCATCAATCCTTTGGCCATGGTATCAACCGTATCCGAAAACTCCTTCCACGTTTGATTGTACTCCCTTTCTACGTAAG
>JBARUR010000267.1:0-1884 GCA_049645845.1 Desulforhopalus sp.
TCCAGGCAGGGTTTTCAGGCTCTTGCGACGTTTTGTCGAATAAATCCCTTGGAATATGACATAGGGGATTCCTAATCTGCTGCTGCACATTGCCCCAAGGAGGTCAGGGGCTTTATAATATGAATGATAGCTGAGCCAAAGATCGGGTTTGTCGTTTTTGTGTTGCTGGAGAATCCGCCTTCGTTCACCAAATAGTCGCAGCAAAGTCAGTGGTTTGTAGTAGATCCACCGACAGCGGAGGCTGCTCGCGGGAGTGATCGCATGACCTCTGTCTGAAAGGAGGTTGTAAAGCTCAGTTCCCGTTACCAGATCTCCCGAAGGATGGGCATGGTCCATAGGTTTAAACGGCATGTAATAGGAGATCTTCATGACTTTTCAGGAATAAACCAGGTTGGCGGCGAAATGTAAAACAAGTTGCATAGCACAAGAAAACCAAATATCCTGATCAATTGCATCGTTTTTATAACATAACTGTAAACATAATCTGTTGGATCAAATAAGAGCAGCCTATTGTTGCCTGTTAGTATCCAGTCCTCTTTAAATTACACCACGAGAGCCCTATGGTACCGGTGCCCCGACTAGATGTTTTGATTTATGCCCATGACGGTCGAGGTATCGGCCATGCCAGCCGCAGTATTGGAGTGGGGCTGGCGCTGCGTCGACTGTATCCCGAGCTGAAAGTACTTTTTGTCTCCGGCTGCAATCTTTCCCAGGAATTGATCGGTGCCGCTCCTCTTGATTGGCTGAAGCTTCCGTCATACGAGACGAATGTCGTTCAGGGAAGATCCGTGGGCATTTGCGGGAAATCAATGTTTTCTGATGAGCAGCTTGGCCAGTTGAGAGCTAAAGAGTTGGCCAATATGGTCGAGTTATATAACCCGCGGCTGGTCCTGGTCGATCATACCCCCCAGGGGAAGCATAAAGAGCTTATTCCCGCTTTATCTACCGGAAATGATACCCGATGGATCCTTGGAGTCCGGGGTGTGGTTGGAGCAGTAAAACAGGCCCGTTCGGCACTTGCCGCTCAGCTCTTTAAAGATCATTACCATGCAGTTCTTTGGTACGGTGACAGCTCGGTGCTCGGTGCATCGCATTGCGAGCAATTGTTGGAGCAGTACAATACTGTACCTGTGGAGTGTGGTTACGTTCTGCGGCTTTCTGAATTTGCCTTCTGGAATAGTCGCTTGATGGAATTTGATGAACATCTGGCGGGGACAATCTCGGTTCCGTGGCTTGGGGAGAAAACAATAGATTTTTTGGAAATACTGTCTGCTGTCTTAAAAAAAATACCCGGGTATTTGGGACCCTGGCGGCTTTTTGTCGATACGGAGAGTTCCGGCGATAGAGGCCGGCAGATCAGGCAGCTTTTCGAAAAAATACCTGGATGCAGAATCGAGTCTCCCGGAAGTAAATATTTCCCGGCTTTACTTCATTCAAAGACTGCTATAATTTATGGCGGTTACAATAGCCTCATGGATGTTATTCATGTCGGAATACCTGCTCTCGTTATCCTGCGTGAAATGGAAGATGAGGAGCAGCAGCTTCATCTCCAAAAACTACAAGAGGTCACGGGTGAGTCTTTGCTGACTTTTTCTGAAGCACGGGTCTCTGCCGAGGAGCTTGAGGAGTCTTTACTGAAGCATCTTCAAAGAGACCGGCTTGCTGCAGTTACCCTGAAGAAAAACGGCGCAGCATGTGCGGCAGAGTTTTTACAGAGTCTTCTTTGATGGAAATCTCCAGTTAATGACTTCGAAAAGCACTCTCTTCAACTTTGCCTAGAAAAATTTTTGTGCATATCAATACATTTCTGGAAGTATCTCCTGCCTGAATTCTCAGCAGCCCTTCCCTGATGATGATTTTTTTTAATAATTCCCGACCATTTGA
>JBARUR010000268.1:0-2620 GCA_049645845.1 Desulforhopalus sp.
GGTTTAAACCTTGTTGGCGCGAACATACACCTAAACAAGGCTTCAAACCTTCTCATTAATGAGCATTTTCGCGAGGCAAAACTCAAAACTGCCCTTGATAAGGTAGTAGATAAATATGACTTTGTCATTATAGACTGTCATCCATCACTGGGGATCCTTGAGATAAACGCGCTCTATGCCTGCAACTACATTCTCGTTCCAACCGATACCGGTCGGTATTCCCTTGAAGGTTTTGCAGATTTGATAGACACTGTTAGAAAAGTCAAGGGTGAAGAAAACCATATCAGAGATTACATGAGAATATTAGTTACTATATATGACTCAAGAGAAAAAGGTATTAACGAATGGCTTGAAGAGCAGCTGGAAGAATTCAAGGATGTTGTGCTGACAACCAAAATAAGGAAGATAACCGCTATCAAGCAGGCTCAAATAGCAGAGGTCCCTATCATGGTCTATGATGCTAAAAGTGATGGGACTAAAGACTATCAAGCTTTGACAGAAGAGTTACTAAGGATATGGGAGTAGATTTTAAAAAAAGAGTCGCCGGTAAGAAAACAAAATTAGCGGGTAAGTTTCTAGATGCCGAACCTCAATTCGATGCAGAGAGTCCTATCGTTGAAACCTATCTTGATGGCAACCTCTACAAAATACCTCTTGCAGCAATATCCGCGGATCCAAACCAGCCTCGGAAAACGTTTGATGAAGAGACGCTGAACGAGCTCGCTACATCTATTGCGAAGCAGGGTGTTCTTCAGCCGATAATTATAAGAAAGAACGACAATGAAGATTTCGGGACGGAGTTCATCCTCATTGCCGGTGAACGTCGTTTCCGAGCCTCCAAAATTGCAGGAATGGAGCTAATACCTGCGTTGTTCTCCAAGGGTGATCCCGAAGAGATTGCCCTTATTGAGAATCTACAAAGAGATGATCTTAAACCCATTGAAGAGGCAGAAGCTTATCATAGGGTTATTGAATCCCACAAATACACACATGAGCAACTAAGTGAGGTTGTCGGTAAATCGAGGACAACCATAAGCGAACTCCTGACGCTTATCTCTTTACCC
Source organism: Desulforhopalus sp. (assembly GCA_049645845.1). GTDB lineage: Bacteria > Desulfobacterota > Desulfobulbia > Desulfobulbales > Desulfocapsaceae > Desulforhopalus_A. Next base: position 1,065 of record JBARUR010000268.1, read on the forward strand.
GATTCTGTTAAGAATCAGTGCCGAACCGCCGATACGCCGAAAAGCGTTCTCCTTGAAATTGCCAAGCGAAAGAACAAGGAGGAGATGCTCTACCTCTTTGAAAAGGTAAAAAATGAAAATTTAACCGTATCGAAAATAAGGCAACTGACTAGATCTCGTCCAACAAGAAGGGTTCGGCAAACTGATCAGAGAGCCATTGAAAAGATCATCGAGAGTAAGCGACTTTTGCATAAGCTAAGAAATTCAAATCTATCAATGGAAGCCAGAAATAGGTTAAGGGTGGAGGTTGAAGCACTTGTTGAGACAATGAAAGATTTGCTTGCCGAGTGACAGCTTTGATGTAGTTTATCTCAAAAGATAGGATAATGTCGGACGTCCGACAATATCCTATTTTTGTTGTTAATCTAAACTGTTATGGATTTAATGTAGCTTTCTAGTTTCTTCATATGAGCAAGCTGTAAATCAAAAAAATACGAACTACATCCTGCCCACTACAACAATCTAAAGCAGGGCGAGTAAATATCCTCCGGCAAAGCCAATGGCATTTAAAATTGTGAACCGCTCAAAGAGGTATATTAAAAGATTCACTGACCAGCATTTGGTGGGGCGTCTTCTAAAAGAGCGACAGTTTTTCGCGATGATCTTCTTTTTCCTGATCTCATATGTATGCACAACTTCTCCATCAGTGCCAACAGTTGAAATAAAATAGCCCCGAACCCAACACTTATCCCGCATAATTCTTCCTTTGCCCTAGTCCGCTCTATGTATATCATACCTTTGTCCTTTATATATCCGACGACTTGTGCCACAGAGTAGGTTAGTGGTATCGAGAGCAGGATGTGTACATGATCTGGCTGTAGTTGCCCCTCAAGCACTTTACTTTCCTGCTGCCACGCATGTTCATGGAAAACTTTTCAAAATTTAAGTGGCCCAACAGCTTAAAACAAGCCGTTCCCAACTTGATCGCTTGCTTGCCCCTGAAAACGACAAAAGTAACCATTGCCCCTCTTTCACAGGCCGCAAAAGCGATAGGAAGTTCACTTCGACTTGGAGCTTCAATAAGAAAAGAATTATCGTCAAATATTTTTAAGTCGCGCTGGATTGGCTGCGGTTTATATGACGGTGTCTGAATAAAACACCTATCGGCCTCGTGAGCAACAAGGATTAAACCGCAAGCACGGACAGTTGAGTTTTTTCACCATAGGCGCGGATCCCACTCCATTCCCGCCACCTATTTTTGAGAGTAGCGACGCGTAAAACTAAATGGTTACAAGTGCCTTTATAGAATTTACCAACCTCAAGTTTAAATGGTCTTATCAAAAGTAAGATGCCTCGGGTTCCTGCAACTTTTTCTTTGAAAAACGGCCTATATCCAAGAACTGCGTTCGCACAAATCCGGATATCTGTATATCCCTTATGAGCACATCCTTAGGGAACTAGGTATCGGCTTTTCTTCCGCAAAAGAGATTGGGGCAGCAGATCAGTTTTTAACGAATCTATTGTTAAGCCGCGGAGGCATTAAAATGTAATTACACATTCCTGGGGAGATGAGGAAG
>JBARUR010000269.1:0-1555 GCA_049645845.1 Desulforhopalus sp.
CAGCCTTGATGCCTTGGCGGTGTCCGGATCTGCTTTTGCCAGTTCGCTTTGCAGCGCCAGATTCTTTTCATACAGTTGCTGCCTGGTATTTTCCGTCGCAAGGAAGAAGTCCCTGCGCTGCTGATCCAGTTTGGCAATTTCATCGGGCGAAAGATTTCCGTAGTGACCGCTTCCCTGCTGCCAACCGGGCCCCATCATGCCGGGCCCCATCATACCTGGTCCCATTCCGTGGCCATATCCGCCGCCCCATCCGGCGAGGGCGAAGGTTGAGATTCCAAAGACGGCCAGAAAGGCCAAGGTCATTATACTTTTCATGTTACGTCTCATTGTATTCCTCCAATGTGTTTTCGCTGATAGCTGTTGTTTGTCATTCCAGAAGCGGCCGCTTCCTTAAAGCCGTTTGGCTTTTGCTTATTACCTTTGCAAACATGATGCCAACACCAAGAAGGTCCGGCTGCAAAAGCAGCTATCTTATTGTAATATTAAATACTTGGCAGAGTAATTCGAATGCTGAAAGAAATCGCGTCAAGGTTTGCCGACGAGAATGTGGGCAGATAATACCCACTTTCGTCTGAGCGGCATGGTATAGTGGGGTGAAAATGGACAGCCTTCGTAAGGAAGTAGAATCTTTATTCGCTCAAATCCATCCTTATATGACCAGGAAAATGTCGAAACCGACCAGAAGGTTGAAGCGCGGACCAACGGTTGTCTTCGGCACCCTCATGAGCTTCGCGCATCATATCCTCCATGGCGGCAAGCATGTACAAACCGGCAAGAGAAAAGAAAAGGAGATAAGCAGCCTTTTGGTCCGCCCCCCCTTATCTCGAAAATTGGCAATCGTGGCGAAGCCATCGGGGATATCAGCTAACACCGACCCCGTGCCGATAAGCAGCTCATCGACAAGATCAGTTGCAACCGCTACGTAGATCATCCATATCCCTGTACCAGCTCAGCCTTGCTTGCGTCCTGCCATCTTTTCACACCGGACTCCATGAGCAGACAGGCGCAACCGCCTTCCATAAAAGCCAGGCAGGTGCACTGCGTAGCGCTGCCGGCATTACTTCGACCGCAACAATTGCAAGGATAATTCCGGCGGTGGCATGTAGGGGATAATTGAGCGTTTTTTCGAGGGCTGCAAGCATTCAGCGAGCACGCCGCCACTTAAATTTCCCACTGCGAAGCGTCGCCAGGCCGAGAACCGTGAAGAATTCACTTTCCATAGAAATCTCAATCTATTCCATAATCCTTCAGCTTTTTGTGAAGGGTCTTCCGGTTGATTCCGAGTCTGCGTGCAGTTTCACTTTTATTTCCGGCGTTGGCTTCCAAGGTGGCCAGAATCGTCTCTTTTTCCACCTCCTCCAGAGAACGGTTGGTTGTAATTGGTTGTGGCGGCGCCACCCATTCCACTTTGTCGGCATAGCTTTCGGTGATGGTGGCGGGCAATTCTTTCTCAGTGACGTGCTCGCCGGGCAGGAGAATCACGGCGCGCTCAATGACGTTTTCAAGTTCCCTGACATTGCCTGGCCATGGGTATTTTAACAGCATATCCATTGCC
>JBARUR010000270.1:0-4086 GCA_049645845.1 Desulforhopalus sp.
CAATCCCTGCACCCAGAGCTATGATGTGATTATAACTGGAAGTTAATTTTGCAGGAGAAGATATTTCGCGATTTTTGCACACCATCAGTTTGCAAATTCGTTCTTCAGTGAGAATATCCAGAATAAAATCCATAAACTCATAATCGTGATCAGGCCAGGCTGCATTATGACTGTTTGGACCAAAATAGAACCAAATATTTTGTCTGAATTCACCTTCATCTCGAAGTGAATATCCTAAGGTCTCATAGGTCCAGGGTCCGGCATCCAATGGCGGGAGGTGATCACTGGTAACAATAATCAGACTATCCGGATCCATTTCCCGAAGTTTATATATATAGTCGGCAACTGCTCCGGCCCGATAGTAAAACTGCTGAATGGCCAGGTATGCTTGGGAACCAGGTTTAACACCGATCACATCAACTTTAGGCGGAAAACGATTCGTATCTGTCTCATGAGGCAAATGACCATAAGTACCAAGGACATAATTGAAAAATGGTTTGCCTTCGGCCAAAAGCTGTTCCACATAGAGCAAATTTTGAGAGAGAAGGTCTCCATCAAATATATAACTATCCGGAATGTCATATTTCAAATAAGTCTTGCGATCTTCGGCATATAAAGAGGGAAAATTGGTTTCCTGAAATCCCATTGATTGATAAGCTTTTTCCGAATTGAAAAAATCAGGCTCATATGATTGCGTAGCAATCGTTCGATACCCTGCTGACGCAAGCAAATTAGGCAGGCATGCAGTCGATGCACCGGTAAACATGCTGAATTCCGCGGGACTATAAAGTTCGAATGCCGGAACTCCGCAAAGTATTTCAAACTCTACCTGGGCGGTCCCGCCACCAAATACAGGTGATCTGGCTATATGCATATCTGTTCTCAAGGCGTCGAAACGTGGAGGAGCCGGAGGTGTACGAAACTGAAGAGCAGAAAAACGCTGAGGGTCCAAAAAAGATTCGAGTACAAGAATATGGATATTCCGGGCAGTACCGAGAGAGTTTATCAGCAGGGCCGGATTTCGATCCGGATCATCAACTACCGGTCGTTGTGCCAAATCTTCCAAAGCCTTTCGTTTGGTAGCAGCAAAAAGGAAAAGAGCAGTCGTCCTTCCCATGACCGCAGAAGTTAGACGATCCGACCATGGAATTATGCCAAGTCCAGAGTTGTCTGCGATCTTGAGGAATTGCCGAGGCATTGTATAAGCTGTAACAGGAGGTGCCGAGGCCAGGGCGAGGAGCAACAGCGGCACTGCCAGTTCACTCGGGTTTCGTTTTATGTTTTTTGCAAAAGCTGTCAACCAGAAAATCAATGCTCCCCATGCTGCTATTCCGACCCAGATAGGAGAAACATTCAACCCCTCCGGCAGCAAAAGAAGCTCATCCAGCTTGAAAACGCTATGCATAAAGACAAAGCGGAGATCAATAACCAGATAGAGAGCAATAATTGGAAGAGCAGCTATTAAAATTCGCCAGGGTGTTGGTCTCATCAGGTAAAGCAAAGCTGCATAAGCCACTATCAAGTACGGTAACTCAAATCGAACAGCACTTCCAAATTCCCTTATTCCTCCGACTAGCCCGAATGACCAGGATATGGCCCAGAGAATCAGCCCCAAAATTACTGAGGATGCGGCCATCACAGAAAGTGACCAGAGGGCTAACCCGCATTTCTCATGAACATTGTGTTGATTTTCAGAATATTTCTGTTTTTTCAGTATGTTCTGCATTATTTCAATTTTTCTCTGAATCAACACAATGTTCACCAAAGGTCAGTCCATGCGGCGCCATCTTCGTCAGTATTTTGGTAGTGAACATAGCCTACTATGGTACACTACCAAAAACTTTGAAGCTGACACCGCCTGAACTGATGAGAAAAGCGGGCTAAACGGTATCGGTTATTAGTAGAAAAGCGTGGATAAACAGATCTTGTCAACATATGATATTTACAACCTACTGCACTTTATTCATATATATTGAAAAAATGGCACCACACCACAGCATCACTGCAAAGCCAATGCTGATAAATACAGCTGCACTGCTTATGTCTTTTGCACGTTTTGCCAGGATATGATAATCGACAGAAACAAGATCAACAACTGACTCAATTGCCGAGTTAAGTAGCTCAACGACGAGAACAGCTGTCGTTGCGAAAAAGAGCAATCCTTTCCATTCATATGACAGTGGCAAAAAGAGCAACAAAACCGAAACAATACCGACTATAAATGCCTCCTGACGAAATGCGGCTTCCGTTGAAAAAGTACAGCGAATGCCATCCATTGAATATGTGCAGGCGGCGAAAATCCTGGCCATGCCGATTTTTTTTGGTGGTTTACAATTCATAGTTTTTTGCTGCATAGGTAGACATCAAGTAAGTTATTGATACATTTTATTATTAGCCAAGAAAACAATGCGAAAAGTCAGGTAAAATACTCAGTTGCTTCAATATAGTCAAGGGCTCTCAGGGGGAAGTTTTTCCTTGATCTGCGACACCAATAAATTGATATTAACCGGAGTCGTAGTGTCAACAGTAACCACGTTCGCTCGCTCATGCTCTTGCAATGGTTTCCATTCGGAAAGCTGCAACTCCAGTACTTTTAGATCGGCATCGGAGATATCGTTTTTTCGTTCCGCTATTCTTTGGCGAAGTGTCGCTTCGTCTGTAGTGCATTCCAGGATAATGAAAGGTATTTGTCTGTTTTCTGCAAGTTCTCTAAAATGCTCCCGCTCTTCATAATTTAAAAAAACCGCATCGACAATAACCGGATATCCTGCATCAATAATTTTTGCCGCGAATTCTTCCAGTTTGCGATACGTTTTTTCTGTCGCTTCTGCGCTGTAGATACCTTTTCCCAGTGCTGATTGCCCATCATCTTCAGGCTTGAGTCCAAACAATCGTTTCCGTTCTACATCCGATCGAACCCGAACCGCTCCTAATACTTCCAGCAAGGATCGACTCACAGTGCTTTTGCCCGAAGCAGACATGCCGTATGTAACGATGAGATGAGGTCTGTCAGGTTTGATATAGCTCAAAGCCAAAATCAGGTATTCGAGCAAATCTTCTTCTGCTTCAGCCCGCTCCTCCTGAGTAATTCCTGCCTGACATGATCGAATTGCATCAATTTTAGCTCGAACCAGGGCACGGTAGATCTTATAGAATTGCAGCACCTCCATACCACTATAATCCCCAGTATGCTCGAGATAACTATTAAGAAAGCGCTGAGCCATCACGGGTTGCTGTCTATCTTGTAAGTCCATTACCAGAAATGCAATATCATTTTTGACATCAATCCAGCGAAGATCCGGACTGAATTCGATGCAATCAAAGAGAACCGGACCATCATCCATCCAGGCGATATTTCTTAAATGCAGATCACCATGACATTCACGAACGAAACCATTAATTTTACGTTCGGCAAAAAGAGATTTCAGTTCCTGATGTTTTCCATGACTCCAGTTTTCCAACTCAGTCAGTATGTCCAATGCTTTTAGGTTTTTCGTATGTTCCCGTATCTGTATAAAATTCTCTTCAACAGGTCTGAGAACAGTCTCCGGGTTACCGTAAAAATTCTCCATGCCTGCAATTTCTATCTGATTGTGAAAATTGGCTATGTGTCTTGCGAGGACATCTATCTGGTCAGCCTCTAATACACCATGGGCTAGTACCCGGTCTAATTGTGCCTGTTGCGGGAATGCCCTCATCTTTACAGCATATTCGATCGCTTCTCCGACCCCTGCCCATTGTGGAGATTCTAGCGTACCGGTGATGGGGACAACAGAGAGATACATAGTCGAGGCCAGCCTTTTGTTCAGACGCAATTCTTCTTCACAATAGAAACGCCGCTTTTCAAGCGTCGAAAAATCGAGAAACCCCAGATCGAGAGATTTTTTAATTTTATAGGCGTATGATCCGGCAAGAATAACCCAGGAAATATGCGTTTCAATCAATTCACACGTCTCAACCGGCGGAACAAATTTTTCGGGAATCATCAACGATCGAATTAAAGAAAAAGGTTGAAGAGTATCGGTGTTCATCGTGAAGACCTCCTGAATTGTAGCAGTTTCCTCTCCTTGAGATTGACTGCATATT
>JBARUR010000271.1:0-1989 GCA_049645845.1 Desulforhopalus sp.
GGAGCCATGTTCCCCTGGCAGAGCGGCAGTAACGGCAGGGAAGAAGCCCAGACGCTTCATCTCAATCCCCAATCCGGACATTGGGTGCCGGACAACACGCAAATTCAGCGCCATATCAATATAGCCGTGGCTTACAATGTCTGGCAATATTATCAGGTAACCGGCGATCGTGATTTTATGTCATTTTACGGCGCTGAAATAATGATAGAAACAGCCCGGTTCTGGGCCAGTCTGGCAACGTATAACGAATCTCTCGACCGTTATGAAATAAAAGGAGTAATGGGCCCGGATGAGTTCCATACAGGATATCCCGGGGCGGAAGAGCCAGGACTTTCCAACAATGCTTATACCAATATAATGGCAGCATGGGTTTTCTGCCGGGCACTTGAGGTGTTTAAAATCCTGCCGGAACAGCGGCGGCAGGCGACCAAAGATAACCTGTGCCTGGGGGATAAAGAACTGGAACTTTGGCAGGATATAAGCCGTAAAATGCGCATCGTTTTTCATGGTGACGGAATTATCAGCCAATTCGAAGGGTACGATGATCTCGAAGAATTTGACTGGGAAGGATACAAACAGAAATATGATAATATTCATCGCCTCGATCGTATTCTCGAAGCGGAAGGAGACAGTCCCAATCGCTATAAGCTCTCGAAACAGGCTGATGTACTGATGCTCTTCTATCTGTTGTCAGCAGATGAACTAGACCAGCTTTTCAAGAGGCTCGGTTACTCACTTGAGCGTGATACCATTCCGAAAAATATTGACTATTACCTTGAGCGTACTTCGCATGGTTCAACTCTCAGCAGAGTCGTTCATGCCTGGGTGCTGGCAAGGTCAAGGCGTCGACAATCCTGGCACCTGTTCTGTGACGCTCTGAAAAGTGATGTCCTGGATATCCAAGGGGGGACCACCCATGAAGGTATCCATCTCGGTGCCATGGCCGGAACGGTAGATCTGATGCAGCGTTGCTATAGCGGTCTGGAAACAAGACAGGATGCTCTCTGGTTTAACCCCGCCTTGCCCGAGGAAGTGCAGAGTCTAACTTTCAATATTCTTTACCGCGAGCATTGGCTCCATGTAATTATTCAAAAGAAAAGTATAAATATTTCGAGTAGGGGAGAAACTTCTCTTCCTATTAATGTAGGTCTGCGGGATAAACTCCATGAACTTCAAACAGGTGGAACTATTGAACTTGACTTGTGAACATAGTGGGTTTCCACAAAGGAGATGAAATGGTTGTTGCAACTCAGCTGATATTCTCATTGATAGTGGCTTTAATTATTAGTTGGATAATGAGTATTTTTCTAAATAAAGAGGGTCGGAGATCCGGATTTTTCTTTTTCTTTTTGCTCGTATTCCTCATTACTTATGCAGGCAGCCTGTGGATCAGGCCGTTTGGCCCTTCAGTGTATGGAGTCTTTTGGCTGCCGATTCTTTTTGTCAGCATACTGGCTGGGCTTTTTATCTATCGATCAGCACCTCGCAACAGTAGGAAGCAGCACAGTAGAGAGGAAACGCTGCAAATGCTGGAAGAGAACGAGAAACATAATCAGCTTGAACAAGTGACTTATGTCACTCTGGATATACTCTTCTGGCTGATAATCAGTCTGTTGGTGCTGTCGATACTTTATCGTCTTATCTGGGGAGGGTAGGGAGGGAAGCAAAGGAAATCGTACATCAAGTCCTCCAATTACCTCATATTTCGACATCACTTCCGTAGGGGCGGGTTCCAAACCCGCCCTTTCATCGTTCAGGGATCAAGCGACCATCAATCTGACAGATTAACGAGAAAACAATCCTTAAAATCCAAGGCAAGATCTTCCATACAGAGAGCGGGCGGGTTTAGAACCCGCCCCTACATGCGTACGCAATTCCCAACAGAATTTATAAAAATAAAATGCATGTACAAATCATTGTAATTGCAACGTATTTGTGCATCACTTCCGTAGGGGCGGGTTCCAAACCCGCCCTTTCAACGTACAGGGA